>CAYZJY010000059.1:0-12227 GCA_964478995.1 uncultured bacterium | reverse complement strand
CTCTTCATGATAATTTCCCGAACCCATTCAATCCTGAGACCCAGATACGATTCTCCATAGGTGCCGACGAGGATGTAAAGTTGATCATCTATGATGTAATGGGGAGACAGGTAAAAACCTTGATAAAAGGAAGTGCTTACAGCCCTGGTTATCATGTGGTCAATTGGAATGGCCTTGATGATAAGGGACAAAAAGTCCCATCAGGGTTATATATCTATAGGATCAAAGCGGGAAGTTTCATTGCTGACAAGAAGATGTTACTTGTAAAATAGATAGACCAGAGGGCGGGTTATACCCGCCCTCTTAACATTAGGAAGATTCTGAAGAACATACGACTATTCATACTGGTCATTTTACTTTCATGCAATAGATGGGAATATGATGATCCTTCTATACCCATGGATCTGAGTTTGCCTGAGACTTATCTCTCCATGGTTGCAATAGATACTATTTATTCTACGATCGATTCACTTGGAAATATTTTTTATGCGATCGATGAAGAGCCAAATGATGAATATGTTTGGGACACACTTACTCAAGCTTTTACCACCATAACATCAAGCAGACAAGAATTAAATTGGTGGGGAGAAGACCCCGATGGGGAGGTAGTTGGCTACAAATACAAGTGGAGCACTGATTCAGTCTGGACATTCACTGATCTGGAAAGTGGTGTGTTCTATGTTCCCATTCGATCGGATCTTGATGTCTTTTCTTTTGAAGTAAGATCGGTTGATGATGATGGGAACGAAGACCCTACCCCCTCGATCCTAACGCTTCCCATAAAGAATTCATCACCGGAGATAGCATTCCGATATCTATCCAATCCATTGATCGCTGATATTGGAGGTGATACAAGTTTTACCTTCCCGACACGAACCTTTATATGGGATCTCTATGATCAAGATGGGAATGAGACAATAACAGACATATTCTATGCGATGGATGATACATGCAATAACTGCTGGGTAAG
Organism: uncultured bacterium; assembly: GCA_964478995.1. GTDB lineage: Bacteria > Fidelibacterota > Marinisomatia > Marinisomatales > UBA1611 > NZWG01. The sequence continues at coordinate 11,257 of CAYZJY010000059.1, read as the reverse complement.
GCTTGATGGGGATGAGACAAGCATTACCTTGACCAATATTGATCCTGGTGTCCATACGTTCTTTTTGAAATGCAGGGACATTGCTGGGGCCGAAAGCATTATAACTCAATTCCCTGATTCATCTAATGCATCGGATGCTCAAGTCTGGTACGTTAAACCTGTTATTGGTGATGTCCTGATTGTTGATGATTATCCACTTGATAATTCAAACAATGCATTATCTTGGTATGAGGGCATGATGGACACGCTATTAGGCTCAAGTGAATATTCTTATTGGGAAATAGGTGATGAATTGCCTTACTCGGCAACAGACGTGACCGCCAATTTGAACTATTTTAATACCGTGGTTTGGTATGCTGCCTATAATAATACGGCTTCAGCAAATGATACATATAATCGTGCAGAGGCAAGCCTAGTTAATTTCATAATGGGCGGTGGAAATCTTTTTATCAATCCCATAGATTTTGAGGATACCACATTCACATGGTTTCCTCTAGATTCATTGATCACATTAAATCCAAGTGGTCGTCTTTTTCCAAATAAGATTATAGAGAGCCCAATTGATTCAACACTAGATCTTTCTATTTCTCACCTCATTGCAGTAAAGGTCAAAGGCTTTTGGCCAAATGAATCAGAGTTTGAGACATTGACAGAGATATATCACATGGCAGATCCTGAAGGAAATGATGCTTGGACAGGCAACCCCACGGTTTGCAGCATGGGCCAGTACCGTGTTACTCCAACACAACTATCGGGAAAGGTGGTGCTCATGACCCTGCCCCTTCATGATGGATATAGACCTAAACTACAAGGAAATGGTTCTGCAATAAAATTATTCCAGTACCTTTTTGACAATGAGTTTTAGAATATTCACAATATTGATTTTTTCTATTTTGACAACTCTTAATGGTAATGGCCTTGGGGCTATTGTTGGCACCATAGAAGAAGTTAGCACAGGCGATGGTCTTCCAGGTGTAAATGTAATGATAAAGGGCACCTATTATGGTACTGCTACAGATATTGATGGTAGATACCGAATAAATGATGTTTCTCCAGGTAGTTATGATGTAGAGGTTTCCATGATCGGTTATAAGATTATTTTAAAGACAGGAGTATCCATAACTGCCGACGAGACAGTCACCCTTGACTTCAATATGGAAGAAACTGTCCTTAGTTTTGGTGAAGATGTAGTGGTCATGGGTAAAAAGCCCTTGTTTGATGTTGATGAGACCTCATCGATCGCTAGAGTTAGAAGAGAAGACATAGAGGCAAAGGTTGTATCAAGTGTTGAAGACATATTATCAGAGCAGATAGGTGTAACGACTCAAGACAATGAGATTCATATTCGCGGTGGGAGGATCGATGAAAGCATATTTGTTGTTGATGGTTTTTCTGTAAAAGACCCTCTGTCTGGATACTCAGGGAATTTATTCGTAAACGCAGATGCAATAGAGGAGTTGGAGATCGTTACAGGCGGATATAATGCAGAATATGGTCAAGCCATGTCTGGTGTTGTCAATATCAAATTGAAAGAGGGTCGTGATCATTATGAGGGGACCCTGAAATATTCAAGTGACAGACTTTTACCTGACAACTATAACTCAGATAGAGTTGAGTTTAATCTTGGAGGACCAGATCTATTTTTTCAGACACTTCCAAAAATTGCTGGAATTGAGATACCAGGTCGTTTTTCTTTCTTCTTGAATGGATATGGAAAAATGTACGACGGAAATTTGCCTGTTGCATCAAGGCTATATCCACATCGTTATTGGAGTTCTTCCTTAATCAATGATTCAAAGGCAGACGAACTCATGGAAAGGCTAGCTGGCCGAGAGAATAATGACTGGCATCTATTATATAAACTTACTTGGGAACTAACAGCAAAGAAAAAGATGTCAATATCATATGATGCATCCATGAACATCAATCAAGGTTATTTCATGCCTAGGGCATTCTCATCAACATACTTTCCTTATCGCTACATGAATATTTTAGATAATTATAATACGATCACTAGAGATACACGTTTATTTAATGTCAATTGGACCCATACACTTTCCACCAGGTCTTTTTATGAGTTAACATTGGGGAAATTCACAACCATGGAGCACAGTGCTGTCCAGGATCTACATTGGAATGATTACCAGCAAAGATTGGATCTAGAACCAATCAACTATAATCTTGATGATACAGACCTTGATGGAAACATTCAGATCACATATGGTGATGAATTTTATGATACAGGCTTTGCACCAGAGTGGTATGACCTCAGTAGCGAGAACACTCGCTTTGATCTAGACTGGACGTTACATACTCAATCTGGTCATAAGTTAAAAACAGGCATTGAACATACCATTACTGACATACAGGTATTGGACATAGACGAACCTTGGAGTGGCTCATCTGGTTTTGGTGCGAATTATGATAATTATAATGCAAAGACCTACTTTGGTGCTTTTTATCTACAGGACAGGATTGTTTTTGAAGGCATGACCTTGAATTTGGGATTTCGTACAGACTATTGGATCCCAGGTCGCTATGTTGAAAATGCAATTGACGATACTTCCAATATCATTATAACTGACAAGGCTCGAAAGATCTTTGATCAGGAAACATTTGATTTTCCATGGTTCGGAGACCCATACAAAATGAAGGCAAGACTTAGTCCTCGATTTGGTATCTCCCATCCAATAACAGATAATGATGTACTCTATTTCTATTATGGTCATTTTTCTCAATTACCAACCTTTCAATATGTATATGCGAAGATAAATTCAAAGGCACAATCCACCTATCAAGTTTTTGGAAATCCAAATCTCAATCCTAAGACCACGGTCCAGTATGAGCTAGGCGTTAAACATCGGTTTAGTGAAGATCAGGTGTTGGAGTTGAAGGCATATTGGAAGGACATGTTTGATTATGAGACATCTCAGACAATAAGACCCTCTAATCCAAAATACGCTCATTTGAGTTTTAACATGTACTTTAATGCAGACTATGCTCGTGCAAGAGGCGTAGAGGCAATATTGAAGAGTCGGTTGTTCAAGAATTGGTATGTGGATCTGAATTTTAATTATAGCATAGTCACAGGAAAAAGTTCTTCTCCGATGGACAACCTTCTTGTCCAAGCAGGGCAGTTATCAGAGAAACCTCTGGGTGAGAATTACATGAGTTGGGATAGGCCAATGCATTTTTTTGCAAATCTTTCCTATTCTCATCCAAGTGACTGGGGGATATCAACGCGATTAGAATATGAATCAGGCAGGCGCTATACTCGTTCGATTCAAGATACGATCATATATGTGGGTGACAAAGCTTATTTTGAAGGTCCCAGAGAAGACGACCGACCATATGCATATGTAAGTGAAATACCCAATAGGAACATTGACCTTAAATTATTTAAGACCTTCAAAATTGGAAAATTCAAATTAAAGAGTTACATGGAGATCGAGAATTTGATGAATGAGATGATTCCAAGGCGTATTAATCCATATACAGGTCTAGGATATGGACCTGGGGAGGTTTATGGTTACCGGATGGCAAATAGCCCTGACCCTAATTATGATCCTTCACGCCATAGGAAACTGCGTTCCATGGAAATTGGGCTACAATTTATCTTCTGATGGCACGCAAATTAATTTTTATGTTATTTTTTATTGTAGTGGGGTTTCCATTGAATGGTCAAGACCTATTCCCAATATTGGGAGGGCAAAGAGCTGGTACCTCCGTATTTACCTTTTTGAATATTGGAGTCAGTGCAAGGGCAGTGGGAATGGGTGAGTCAGTTGTTGCTTTGAACCAAGATGCTGCCAGTGTCTATTATAACCCTGCATCCATTGCCCAATTGAATGATACAGAGATTTCAATGACACAGATCAAATGGCCCGCAGAAATAAACTATGATTATTTTAGCATGACACATCGTTTTTTCAAGGACCATTACATTGGATTGAATGCAGGCATACTGCATATGGAGCCAATGCCCGAGACAACAGAGTTTCACCCTGATGGAACAGGAAATTATTTTACATTCCAAGATAAGTTTCTTGGTGTGACATATGGTGCGAAAATGACTGATAGATTCAGTTTTGGGTTGACGTTGAAGCATGTCTCTGAGGATATGGCAGGCTATGGAATGAGTGCACTTCTATTGGACATGGGTACATTCTATTGGACAGGATATGGATCACTACGTTTCTGTGCTTCGCTGTCAAATTTTGGTGAGACTGTGTCCCCCAAAGGTACTTATGAGAAAAGGATACTAGATCAAAGTTCTGGATCTGAAATAAGAGAATTAACTTCCTTTGAAAAGTTCTCTCCTCCTACACAATTCAGAGTAGGAGCAGCAATGGATCCATTGACCTCTGATCAACAACGGCTGACAATTTCCGCACAATTGAATCATCCTGTTGATAATGCCGAGTATATTGTAACAGGTTTAGAATACTCGTATTCAAATATGCTATTTTTAAGAGTTGGTCATAAGTTCAACAAACATGAAGAAGACCTGACCTTTGGCATAGGGATCATTGTGCCAGCAGGTCCAGTGAATGTTAGAGTAGACTATGGATATGCAAACTTTGACCATTTAAGCGACCCTCAACGATTTAGCATTGGTCTAGTTTTGTGATGAAAATACGTTTCTTATGGCTATCGATTTTGATGATTATTTTGATGTCATGCATAGACCGTTTTGTTATCCCTTCAAATATTGAATCTCAGGATACTAGCCAGTTTGGCGCTGGGGATACGACCTATTTGCAGATAAAACCTCTGTGGGATAGCAGTTTTGGTCTTGATCAACCAGAGGATATCTCCATTGCCCAAGATGGGAGAATTTTTGTTGCAGATAAAGGAAATAATTCAATTCTTGTTTTTGAACAGAATGGCAGTAGACCAACTGGGTTTGAATCATTGTCCAATTTGGTTGACCATGAGGGTAATGAAATTGTACCGATCGATGTTGATATTGATAAGAAAATGAATGTTTTCATCATAGATGGTTCACAGAGGATCTTCAACTGGAATCAGTATTGGAATGAAATTGGTATAAATAAAATTTCAACCAGTGCAACATTTGTACATGCCCAGACCGGGGTTGATACCACGGCTATTGCTGGAACGGATATCTGGCTCTCACTTCTAAATGATAGCGATTGGGGAATTTTGGAGCGCGAAATGACCACGGATCAGACATTGATAGATTCTTTGATGAAGCCATACCTTTTCTTTGATGGCAAGGATGAGATGAATGTCTATCTTGATACTTATTATGAATCCGATGCAAGTCAATTCACGGGGCTTACGGCTCCAGCCGATGATGAAAACATGATTTTTGTGACTGATGATCATGGAGGGCAGAATAATCAGTACCGTATTATCCAGGTGGATTTTATGCGGTCCCTAATTCTAGAACTCAAAAGTGGGGACTTGGTTTGGGCCTATACGGGCCAATTTGGTGGAACCATCAAAGGATTTGGCACTGGAGCAGGTACTGTAAATCAGCCATTAAGTATTGATGTGGATTATCAGGGGAATTTATATTATACTCAATCAGGTGATTATTTTCCTGTACACATGATCTATCCAAATCTAACAGGTGACTTTGCGGTCTATACATCTGGTTTTCAACCAGAGGCAGATGATATCATGAATCCGTCATGGTTTGCAAATGCAATAGACATAGCATTAGATGATAGCAAGACCATGTATCTTGTAGATGATGTAAATAGAGACGTTACCGTTTTTAATTCATATGGTGATTATTTTAAAAAGGTAGGATATGAACAGGACTCTGTAAAAATAATGATTGAGCCTTGTGCCGTCGCGGTAGACCAAAGAGGCCTTCTCTACGTTTGTGACCGTGCAAGTAGTGCCATTTACCGATTCCAGTTATCCAACAGTTTAGATGAGGACATCACTCCAGAGGACTAATGCTGGTATCAATCAAAAAAATATTTAGTATTTGTCTTTTCCTTGGTCTAATGAGTGGCCAGCCATCAAGTGATGTGTACTACATACGATATTTTGAAAATGATCATAATTTCAAGGCTGATCTTTCCATGATGTCAACCTCTCGTCGCGGCAAGGCTCATCTTGCCGTTAGTTATAATGAGAAAGACCAACCAATCAAGATCGAAAGGGTTTCATCATCAGGTGTAATTGAAAAAAGAGAAATGTTACAATATGATGGTAATGGAATCTTGAAGGAAAGAGGTGAATATACAGATCGATGGAAATATTTGAATTTGACCATCTATGGTGATGATGAACCATGGAGTCAAGAATACAGAGCCTGGCGATATAAAAAAAATGAGCCAATGACCTTTACTGATCAGAAGACATATTTCACCATGGATGATGGATCGCAGATATCCAAAATCATATTTCAAACCATTGATGGACAAAAATATGGACAGATAGAGTTAGACTATGATTATTTAGGAAATCTTTATGAAGAAAGATGGAGGGACCTTCCTTCAGCAAGAGTGATACGGAGATTCAAATATAAGTTTCAGCATGTCTATGATTATGTGGAACCACATATGATTGTCCAGATATGGGAATTTGGTCATGATGGGGAGTTAGTATCAAATGTGGCAATTGACATGGCGCCTGCAGACCAACTTTATAAGACGCCACCACCTCGATCGCACAATACACTGGATGAAGCCGATGTGATAGCCAGAGAGATCAAGGAACGAAGGATCTTGGTTCCTCATGGCGGTATTATACCTCGGACTGAGTGGGATGAACTTATCCTCGTCAATGGAGAAAGACTTTTGATTGATTTCATTGATTTATCTGATAATGGTTTGCAGTTTCGCATGCAGGAGGAGAATGACATCCTCACACTTCCCATTCATCGTGTACGTTCTTTGACCTCCCGAATGGGTGATGTAATTTATCCTCAACCAATTCATTTAAAGAGACAATGAAAAAACAACTGATCCTCTCCATCGTTATTCTGACATCTGCAATCAATGCACAAGATTATCCGCCACCCACGGATCTCATTACTATTCCCACAGCAGGAACATTGACTAGAGGTAGTTTTTCCATGGATATGAGAATACAGGATGAAGGTGGCCTGATCACAGGTCTTAGTGTCGGGCTTACAGATAGATTTCAATTTGGCCTTTCCTATGGTTCACCCAATCTTATTGGCGATGATAGTTTGATCTGGTATCCTCGTCCAGAGGCAAAATTGAAATATTTGATCATCGATGAGAACATGTCTCTACCTGGGATAGCATTTGGCATGAATACCCAAGGTCTGGGGCATTATTACCCTGAAGATACTTTACAGCGTTATGATACAAAAGCACTTGGACTTTACCTTGCAGCATCAAAGAACTGGCTATCTCCAATTGGTAACATGGGGCTTCATTCTGGATTGAATTATAGTTTTCTTGAAACAACTGATGGCGATGAGGACCTGAATCTATTTTTTGGACTAGATCTTGAATTGAATCCTGAATTCTCTATTTTGATTGAATATAACAGTGCGTTAAATGAAAATGACATGACAGCAGAGACCATGTCAATTAGTCGTGGTGGGTATTTAAATGCGGCGATCCGATGGTCATTTGTAGAATCACTTCATTTGGAGTTAGATCTAAATAACCTTCTTTTTGATGATGATAAAGTTGAATATTTCAAGCGCGAGATCAAAATAACCTATATAGAATACTTCTAATCTCAATACCATGAAGGGTCTTTCTTTTTTTATCACTCTTTTTCTTTGCTCTCTGGTCAATGCTGAGATCACACATTTCGAGAGAGGTCTTGACCTCTATGACCAAAGAGGAAAGGACGCCGTAGGTCTACAAGCAAATAACGAGCATATCGATCGAAGCATCGACCAATTTCTAAAGGCCATGAAAGTTCCCGAGAGCGAATTAGATGCAGGAGTATATCTACTTAAGTGTTATTATTATAAAGGTAAGTTTATTGCTACAACTGATGAAGAGAAGAAAGCAAACTTTAATGAAGGTAAATCCTTAGGAGAACAATTAATTGATCTCTATCCCAATGCGCCCTCTACTTATTATTGGTATCTAGTCAATTTGGGGAGTTGGGCAGAGATCTATGGCATTTTTGCAGCAGCAAAAGAGGGTGTTGCAAATACCATGAGGACATTTTCCAATAAGATCATTGAGTTAGATTCAAATTATAGTGATGGTGGTGGATATTTCATGCTTGGAGCTGTCCATTTCAAATCTCCCTATATTCCATTTATATTATCTTGGCCAAGTGATGAACAAGCACTAAAATATCTCTCTCTTGCTTATGATACAGGAGCATCGACACCAAACCAAACTGTATATCTTGCTCGTGCATTATACAAAAATGGTCAAAAACAAAAAGCAATATCTTTGCTAAGTTCTTTGCTGGAACAGAAGATATCTGAAACAAATAAACTAGAGGATATCGAGCAGCATGATATTGCAAAGCAACAATTAAAAGAATGGGAATGAAATACTTAATCACACTTTTATTGATCGCAAAAATACTCATTGCTCAAGAGATAGTTCCCAGATATTGGAATAGTCTTTCTACACATGTGACCGTAGGCGTTCCGTTGGTTGATGATGAGTCATTAATCGGAGGCCGAATTCAGGTTAGGGTTAATTTTGATGATGGAAGTTCATTCATCGATCTTGGTGAAAAATTCATCATTGAAAAAGGAGACATTGATGATATCAAGCAGGTTTCAGTTCCTGCCGAAAATTTCGAAAACATGGCAGGTTTCCAAGAAGGTGTAAAAGTCCAATTCATTGCACAGTTATGGGATCGAGCAGGTAATAGCATTACTGGTCCAGTTAGCGATAGCGTGTTAACTGTTGATCAGATCATTCCAGAGTTGGTTACGCTTGAAATAACTTCTTCAAATGAACTTGATCCAAAAAGATCAATGCCTGGAGATTCCATAACCTTTCAGGTCAATGCCAATGAATCAATAAATGCTCCAATATTCAATATTAATGGCGAATCCTATGATGGCTCTGTAGGATTGGATAGATCTTGGATGTTTGTATTTCCTGCAGATGAGGTAGATGATGGAGTCATTGATTTTGAAATGGTCTATACTGATCTTGCAGGAAACCCTGGTGTTCCAATAACTGTTGCAACAGATGGAATACCAATACTTAAGGACGGTACGGTACCTGAATTAGATGAAATTTCCTTATTTACTTCCAACCCGTATGATTCATCCTTGGCAATAAAAGACGACACTGTATTTATCTCATTTATGTCATCAGAAATAATTCGTGACATAAATATTTTATTGAATTCCAATGAGGCAAAAATTAAATCTGAAGATAGTCTACTTTATGTATTTCACCATATATTTACAGAATCAGACTCTGAAGGTGTCATACCGATATCAATGGATTATAGAGATCTAGCAGGAAACATAGGTGAAACAATTGATGAGACATCAGATGGGAGTGAGGTTACTCTAGATATGAACCCACCTGCTGAGTTCAAGATAGAGATGGTTGGCTCATTACAGGGAGAGTTAATTCAAGAGCAAAATGAAGATTCAAATGATACTGACAAGAAATCAAAAAAGAAAAAAGAGGATTTAGGCCTTATTCCAATTATTGTAATATCTGTAATAGGATTTACCATATTGGTAGTTTGGATTTCGTGGTTCAAAATATTTAGTAAATCAGGACAAGCAGGTTGGAAGGCCCTAGTACCATTTTTCAATTTATTTGTATTTACTAAAATTGCTGGTAAACCAGTATGGTGGTTAATTATTTATCTTATTTTACCGGTAGGATATCCACTTTCATCACTTCAGATTGCCAAACTATTTGGAAAAAACATGATTTTTTCCATTGGTCTGATTTTTTTACCAATGATCTTTTTCCCTTTATTGGCTTTTGGTAAATCTGAGTATAATAATTCATAATATAATTTTGTATTTCAAAAATTAAACCGATGAGAGTATTGGTTATAGGAGGGGCCGGGTATATTGGGTCCCATGTTACCTTAGCTGCTTTAGATAGAGGATATGATGTTACTGTTTTTGACGATTTATCTACAGGGCTTAAAGACAACATAAATAATAATACAAAATTCATAGAGGGATCTACCTTATCAGAATTCGATCTTTATAACTTATTTGAAAGCAATGTATTTGATGCTGTCATCCATTTAGCTGGGAGTAAGGCAGCCGGGGAGTCAGTATACAAACCTTCAAAATATTCACAAAACAATATTATAGGTGGCCTTAATCTCATTAATGCATGTTTTGAGCATAAAATTAAATCATTTATTTTTAGTTCTTCTGCAGCTGTTTATGGTACGCCACAATATAATCCTATTGATGAGTTTCATCCATTATCACCAACTAATTATTATGGTTATACAAAATTGGTCATTGAAGAGAACCTAGAATGGTTTAGTAACTTAAAAGAAATGCATTATGCATCATTAAGGTATTTCAATGCTTCCGGATATGATCTGAATAAGAGAGTTAAAGGGTTGGAAATAGATCCTCAAAACCTAATACCATTAATTATGGAGGTAGCAATTGGAAAGCGACAAAAGATAGAGATTTTTGGCAATGATTACGATACAAATGATGGTACAGGAGTACGTGATTATGTACATGTAAGTGATTTAGCCAATGCTCACATTGATGCGATTGAATATATTATTAATGAAAAAAATAATCTTAGAATAAATTTAGGAAGTGGTAAGGGGTACTCAGTTTTAGATGTAATAGATAAGGTTTCAGAGATTAGCGATAAAGATATTGAGTATAACATTGTGAATCGAAGAATTGGTGATGTTGATATTCTTATTGCAAAAACTGACTTAGCTAAAGACCTAATTTCGTGGGAAGGAAAAAATTCAGATTTAGATACAATAATAAAATCCACTTGGGAGATTTATCAATCTAGCACACTGAATAATTAAACATTATTTATGTTTCTTTGTTATGCTAATTTTAGTCCCCAATTCGATTTCCCACTATTAGCCATTATAAAAGGTCAGTAAATTATTCGATTATTCTAATCATCATATTTTATCAGTCAATATATGCTTGAAAACAATTTTGCTTTATCAATCTAAATAATATGTTTAAAGAAATAATTAATCGAATAAATGCAAATCCTCCAAACATTCTGGTAATTGGAGATTTGATGCTCGATAAGTTCATTTTTGGATGTGTCGATCGGATTTCGCCTGAAGCCCCAGTACCCATAGTCAAGTTACAAAGTGAGAAGCATATGTT
>CAYZJY010000058.1:0-12584 GCA_964478995.1 uncultured bacterium | reverse complement strand
GTTAATAAAATAATGCCTAAAATTATTATTTTATTTTTTAATGCAATCTTGGTCCAATCTAAGCGCTTTAGAATAGATTTATCTATTGTCTTGGATAATATCGGTTCAATGGGGCCTCTTGACTTTAATCTAGAGTATGACCAAAGTCCCAATTGAATAACAAAAAACAAAAGAACCCATAAATAGCGAAACGACATTAATCTAGCACCCGAAAGTAAATTCTTTTAATTGCCTCAATAAAAGTACCAAGTAAAAACGCAGGTATTAAGAACCAACCATAAAGTTCTTGGTATTGTGTGTATTCCTTAACCTGAATTTCAGATCGTTCAAGATTATTTATCTCAGAATAAATCAACTCTAATGCCTGAATATCAGTCGCTCTAAAGTATTTCCCTCCCGTTACTGTAGCAATTTTTTTTAGTGTGGCCTCATCAATTTCATTCAATATCAGACCACGCCCAGGAATTCTTGTATATGATTGGTTAGTTCCAGCTCCAATCGTATAAATCTTTATGCCAAATTCCTTAGCTAATTCAGCCGCTGTAATTGGATCAATTTCTCCAGAATTATTGCTACCATCTGATAATAGAATCATTACCTTACTTTCAACTTCACTACTTCTGAATCGATTTGTACCATTAGCTATGGCCATACCTATTGCAGTACCATCATAATCTTTGGATGCAACTTTAATTTCACTAATAAGAGATTTTAATATTGTTTTATCAATAGTTAATGGACATTGGATAAAAGACTCACCTGCAAAAACTAATATACCTATCCGGTCTTGCTTTCTATTATCAATAAAATTAATTGCTGTATTTTTAACAGCTTCTAATCGGTTTGGAGCAAAATCATCAGCCAACATACTCGAACTGATATCTAAAACCAACAACATGTCAATGACACTAACTGATGTCTCTCTTACTTTATCTACTTTTCTAGGACGAGCAATACCTAGAATAATCAAAACCATTATAATAAGGTAAGTAGAAACAATAATATTCTTTTTCATCAGACCTGATCTTTGCATAGCAGCAGATGTAAATGTGGTAGATGATATTTGTATGGTTCCTTGATTTTTCCTACCTAAGTTATAATACCATACAATAAGTGCAGGAATTAATACCAAAAGTGTCAAGTAAAGGGGGGATTGAAAGTGCATGTTAATCAAGTTATGGATTCTATTTTATACTTAGACTACAATAACATAACTAAAAACTTTAAATATTGTTTCTAAATAAATGTGCAATATGAAGTTTGCACATTGAGAGGTTTTATTCCTCTTCCTTCCCAGATTCCCCTTTTGGCTCATTAGAATCCATTATCTCTTGCTTCCCTGTTTCAACAGCATCTTTAAATTCATTGATACCCTTACCAAGACCACGTGCTAATTCTGGAAGACGCTTAGCACCAAATAGGAGCAGGATTACTAAAAATATAATTACAAGTTCGCCAGTACCTAGATTAAACATATATAAAATTTACATTTATATGGTGGATGATGTCTCCAAAATTTTTTAACGAAAATATCTTAATATATAATATGAGGTAGCAAGCCCAATAATGCTTGTGAAATTAAAATCTATTGCTAAACCAAATTTGAAAACAATAATACTCAAATCAAGTACAATAACACCGATTTCATTACCAAAACTAGTACCAATGTCAAAGGTTAAACTGGTTAAAAAGAAGTCTTTCACAACACCTTCTGGTAACGCCCATACCATAATATTACCAATTACTCCTCCAATAATAGCACCAGTAAACAAACCTATTACAATTAATGAGATATCTCTATTTCTCATAAATTAATTATTTAACTTTGAATTAATATTACTCTTACCAGGATGTATTAACCAATGCAGGATATTCCATCCTATAAATAATAGAGTAATTGGCAATAAGAATAACCCCTGTAACCAAATTATTCCAAAAACTGAAATTATAAATATTATTAATATAATTGAATTAGAACGACCAGACTTAAAAGATAGTAATGGAAATTTAATAAATCGTATTGGGCTCACCATCAACATACTTATGCCGGCAACAAGCATTAGAGCAGTCCTTGGGTCGCCATAGTCACCATCAACTTGATGATTAAAATACAAATACGAGAATAAAGTAATTGCTGCTATTGGTGTTGTAAGGCCTAATGTATAATTCTTATTATTTCCATTGGCTTGGTCAATATTATACTTGGCCAACCTAATAGTCCCAAACATAAGAGGCATAAATGATATAAATAGGCCTACTAATGGATGAAGGCCTTCTACATATAATGAGTAAACCAAAACAGATGGGACAACGCAAAATGATACAGTATCTGCCATTGAATCAAATTCCATACCAAATTTTGATTCTATACCTAATAGGCGAGCTATTTTACCATCAAAAACATCTAAAATACCTGCAATCATTACTGCAACACCTGCTTTTAATGGCTCATTTTTCATTATTAAGCCAATTGCCAAAAACCCTAAAAACATATTAGTTAGAGTAATAATGTTTGGAATGAAATGCTTAGGTTTTCTTCTCATTTTTTAAACTTTGCATAATTAAAATGTACCAATAATTGTACTGTTTCCCATTACTTTCTGTCCTAGTTCCACATTTAATTTAACTGTTGATGGTATTACCAAATCAATTCGAGACCCAAATCGCATAAAACCTAATCTAGAACCAATTTTCATTGATTCTCCCTCTTTAGCATAACATATTATACGACGTGCTAGAAGCCCTGCTATCTGTACTAATCTTATTGGACCAATCCTTGTCATGATCTTTATTGAATTTCTTTCATTTTCATCACATGCCCTATGATCAAATGCCATCAAAAATTTTCCCTCTTCATATTTAACTCCCAAGAAAGAACCATCGATTGGCATTCGATTTGCGTGCACATTAAAAATACTAAGAAATATAGATATTAGTTGAGAATCTCCAAATTCATCATCATCAATTCTCTCTATCCTAATGATCTTTCCATCTGCTGGTGATACAATGTGGTTATCACCCTGAGGGACTAATCTTTTTGGATCTCTAAAAAAATTTAAACAGAAAAAAAATATGGCACCTGACCCCAATGGGAAATAAATACTGATTCCATAATACAAATAAGTAAAAACAAATATTGTTGTGGCAATAAGTAATGGATAGACAAATATTTTTCCTTCTTTTGAAACAATCATAAGGTATTTGGTTATTCAAATTTCGCTAGTTTCATCTTAATCTTCTTGTACTTACCATTTCTAAATATTTTTAATTTAACCACATCACCCGCTCTAATATCATTCTCATATATTAATCTTCTAATATCTCTAGGTTCATTTACATCTATGCCATTAAATGTAAGTATTATGTCGCCTCTTTCTAAACCAGATCTATCGGCTGGACTTGATTTAGATATATCTAGAATCACAACCCCTTTCATGAAGGGAGCATTAAGGTACTTTGCCACCTTTTTATTCAAAGGCTGGACATGAAGTCCTGTGTAGACTCTCCGATCTACTTCCCCAGTCATCTTTAATTCTTTTGCAATTCGTTTTGCATTGTTAATTGGAATTGCAAATCCTATACCGACCGATCCTCTATTGATCTCTGATTCTCGATAAATAAAAGTATTCACGCCAATAACCTTACCAAGTGAGTTAACTAGAGGGCCCCCTGAATTTCCTGGATTAATTGCCGCATCTGTCTGAATCATGTCTTGAAATACTTTGCCAGATTGTTGCATTCCAAAATCCATATCAGTTGCACTAATAATACCTATGCTTGCTGAAGGTTTATTGCTCACAGAGAATAATTCAAAAGGATTTCCTAAGGCAATTACCCATTCTCCAATAATCAAATCATCTGAGTCATCTAGTTCAGCATATGGGAAGCCCGAACCATTTAATTTTAATAATGCTAAGTCCGATGTCTCATCAGAACCAATTATATCTGCCTGATACTCTTCACCGCCAGAGAGTGTTACCGTTACCTTATCTGCATTCTCAATCACATGATGGTTAGTCATTAAAAAACCATCAGGGCTAATAATCACCCCACTACCAGAGGTCTTCATAGGGTATACTTCTCTTGGGAACATAAAACCGAAAAATGGGTCAAAAGAAACTGAACTTAAGTTTTGCTCGACATTAATACTTGCCACGGCTGGACCAACTTTTTCAATTGCTCTTGTAATTGCTGTATGTCTGGAATTAGATATTTCATCTGCTTGGAGACACATAATCATTAGAATGCAAAGGAGTATCCTATTCATTATTAATCTTTTATGCATAAAGAATCTTTTCCAAGATCAAACCTTGCGGTGGCGCTTTGAAAATTTGAACATTCTTTCTTGGATTATCTAACAAAGTTTGAAAATCAAATTCTGAAAATCTACGATCACATACTGCTACCATCGTACCAACCAAATAACGTATCATATGATGTAAAAATCTATTGGCACTAATTTTGAACGTGTAAATATTATTTTCAAATGACCACTGACTTTCAAAAATTTCGCATATTGTATTTTTTAATTCCTCACGGTATTTACAAAATGATAAAAAGTTGTGAGTACCAATAAGATATCCTGAAAGTTGATTTAAACATCTTATTTCTAATTTTGGAAGCATCCAACACTGATTCCTATACAATAATGAACTACCTGAATAACACTGGTATCTATAATACCTTTTTTTCGCATCGAATCTAGAATGAAAATTATTTTCAACTTGCATTATATCAATAATCCTGCAATCATTCGGCAGATTTGCATTTAATGCATTTTGTATATCTTGAACTTTTAAATTTGAATTAAAATCCATATGTGCTACTTGCGCCCATGCATGTACTCCAGTATCGGTCCTACCTGCCCCGTGTATTATTATTCGATCTTTTTGATTTGCAATTTTTTTTATAGCACTCTCTAAAATACCCTGAACCGTTCTACCATTTTTTTGTAGTTGCCACCCTAAATAATCAGTACCATCATATTGAATATCTAACTTATACCTAGACAAAATAATGTATACCCATAATACTAATTAATGAAAAAAGACAGACTGCAATATCAGAAATCCTAAACTTTAGAAAAGGGAATATGCTTCTCCTTGCAGTTTTACCATATCCACGCATAGATATGTTTTCTACAATTTTATTGGTCCTTTCGAGATTTAATAAAATAAAATCTGGAAATGCTTGTGCAATCTTAAATATTTTATTGATACGTGAGGTCTGCATATCCAATGAAAGAGCCCTCTGTGATCTTTGTGTTTGCTTCCAATCCTCCTCCATACTAGGAAAAAATCTAAGTGTCATTTCAAAGAACAATACAATCCTATCAATCCAATGATAATTTAGGCCCGATGAAAACCAAAGGCTTCTTATTGCATGCAAAATGCTCAGAGATTTAGACTCAATTACGTAAAGGCTCATAAGGCTTACCATCAATGACAAACGTATGGTTGCAAAAACCATATCTATAAATAATACTGAACTTGGTCTAGAAGATATCATTAATGAAACTATGAAAAATAAAATACCAGAAAATGGTAAATAAATTAAATATGGTCTTATGTTTCTCCACCATTCATGCCACAAAACTCTTTTATGTAGAAAAATAAATAGCACAACACTAAAATGAATACATAGTAAGGATAAGTTTTTTGATATAAGAATAGAAAATGATAATAGAATATAAATGAATAATCTAGATATAGGATTCATTATATGTTTAAAATGTTATGTTTAAACTTATTTTGTTTACTTCATTAGACAGAATCGGTACAAAAGTAATATTCTCTAGTCTTACTAAATACAATGCATCTATTGCTGAAACTATATGATTAAGCACTATGGCCCCTAGGATATATTCACCTGCTTTTGAAAAATAATCGCTCCTAATACGCATCAATTCAAACTTTTCCATATTAGATTTAGTATCCCAAGACCACTGATCACTTTCATCATATAGTTCATCTAAATGCCTCCATCTCAAATGTTCATTATTATGGTCATCTAAATTGATATAGTTGCCAATATCAACCCAATATTTATGATTTTTCCCAATAGCATCCACATCTGCATGTTCAACAGCAAATGATTCATACTTTAACATTTGGTGATAAGAAAAAGTATAGGACCCAATACATGCAGTCCACAAGGATAACTCAATATTTGAAAAAATTCTGGCACGTTTGATATTTTGCAAAGATTTTTCACCCCACCCTGGGATCAAGATGGATTTTATTACGGGACTAAATTGGTAATCTTGGCCTTTAGCAAGTGCCAGAAAAACCATCATTATAATTATTTTTTTATACATGATAAAACTGGGCCAATATATAGAAAAATTACAAAACTCAGGGATGCAAAAACATCTCCATATTTTGTATAAAAACTTCTGGGATTTCCTACCATTATGCTTTCCTGAAAAACAGTTTGCTCACCTAGAGGAATTTTTCTCTTCACTTTTCCATTAGGTAAGATTACGCCTGATATTCCAGTATTTCCAGATCTCACAACAGGTACCCGGTTCTCAATTGCCCTCAATCTGGCATGCTCAAAATGCTGATAAGGTCCTGCTGATTTTCCTAGCCATCCATCATTCGCTTGAATCATTAAGAATTCTGATCCTTTATTTACAAATCTGCGTGCATAGCGTGGTAGGCTAGACTCATAACAAATTAAATTTGAAAATTTAACATTGTTGTAATTAAATATCTTATAGTCATCTCCACCCATAAAAACACCTCTATCAATATTTAAATTGAGTTCACCCAAGGGATGTAATAATGAAGGCATCAAATCGTATTCTGCAAATGGTACAAGATGAATTTTATCATACATCATAAAATCTTGTTCTGGTGTGATATAAATCGAACTATTATAATATAATTTATTGCTATTTGAATCAATACGCCTATCTACGGTACCAATAAGAATCGGAATATTTGATTGGTTTACATGGGTTTGCAATCGATTTCTTATGGGTTTATTAATCCTCAAATATGTAGGTAAGGCCGTTTCTGGGAATAAAATAATATCGGGTTCTAGACTTATGGCTTTTAGATGCAAAGAGTCCATAATATCCAAAGTTAATTCTCTTGTTGAATTATTCCATTTTTCATTAGGATCTAGATTGGGTTGTATGACAGCAATGCTTAATTCAATTTTATTTGAATCATTGGATGCAAGAAATAGTTTTACGTATCCACCCCCAATGAATAAAACAAAAAAAATAAATATTATTTTAAAATTATTTTTTGATATTTTTTTTACAAAAAAATGATAATAAAAAATAACATTAATTGATATTATCCATAATGCTATAATATAAGTACCTGTATATTCAATATATTGAAGGATAGGTAGTATGTCCATCTGGGTCAATGCCAAATTCCCCCACGTAAATCCTAATGGCCCAAAACTCCTTAACCATTCAAGAGAAACAATTAAAAATGGTAACATTAATAAACGATTGATTAGCGGTTTCACAGATGAAAAAATTGCTCCGGCAACTGCCCAAAATATCGATAAGTATATAACCGCACTTATTAAAGAAAATAAGACGACAATAAATTCCGCACCTGAATTGGTAGCCATCCAGTAATTCGAAATTATATTATAAACAAACCCAAAAATATAGCCTGAAAAAAAATTTACTTTAGAGTTATTAATTGACCATGAATAAATAAGTGGGATAAATCCAATATATGCCAGAATTCCTAGATAAAGAGGATGATAACTTATTCCAATTAATATTCCTGATATTATTGCTAATTGCCAAGAACTACATTTAGACAGAAAATCATTCATGTTTTGAAATATGAATCCAAAAACTGTTGCAGGAATATTGCTGCTGCAGTCGAATCAATTAAATGTTTATTATGACCAGTTTTCACCTTCTGATCAATTAATGATTTTTTTGCACTCAGTGATGATAATCTCTCATCCTGCATATGGATAGGAATGTTAAAACACTCAAGAAATTTTGAAAATTCTCTAACTTTTTTAGTCTGTATTGTATCTTTACCTGTCATACTAATAGGTAGTCCCAAAACAAGACATTCAATATCATTTTCTTTAATTATAGGTTCTAATTTTATCTTCAATTTATCAGCACCTTTATTGAGGATGGTATATAAAGGGGATGCTATAATTTTATTTGGATCAGATATTGCTAAACCTATGCGAGTATCTCCATAGTCTAAGCCCAATACTCTACCCATAATTTTAGATTGGTTTACGCAAGTGCTCCTTAATCACCTTTCCAGGCTTAAATCTGGTCTTTTTATGGGCAGGGACATATATTTCCTCATTTGTTCTTGGATTACGAGCTCTTGGTTTTGCTTTTGTTGGCTTTGATTCAAATACACCAAAATTTCTAATCTCAATTCTTGTATATGGGCTTTCCTCTGTCAAGTAATCCCTCAATATGGAAAAAAGATCATCCACCAATGATAGTGAAGACCTAACACTTCTATTCTGCCGTTTTGCTAATTTGGTAGCAATATCCTTTTTTGTATATGTTTTTATTTCCATTATCTACCTGTTCTTTCTACATAATCAATGTTTTTTAATTTTGTCATTTTCTGCATTAATCTTTTTAGTTGACGATTATTATTTACTTGCACAATAAAACGAGCCTCCGCAATACTGTCATTAACTTTGATATCCACACTAGCAATATTGACATTTTGTTTTGAAATACACTCTGACATATCTTTCAACCAACCTTTGTAATCCTGACCTACAATTTTTAATAGAACATTAAAATGATCTGAGGATTTAACGTTCCAATCTACAGGAACTAATCTATCTGATTCATGATTAAGCAAAGGTAAACTTTTACATGAACTTCTATGTACTGTAACCCCTCTTCCTCTAGTTACAAAACCAATAAGTTCATCACCAGGTATTGGATTGCAGCATTTTCCAAAATTAATTAACAGGTTATCAATACCATCAAGAACTATACCTTTGGTTTTATTCCGAGAAAAATCAAAAAAACTTTCTGATTTATTGCTCTCAAGATTCTTTTCATCAATATCTTCTTTTGGCCGAATTTTTTTGAACATCTCTCTAACAGTCAAAACCCCTGTACCTATGGCTTTTAAAAGAGAATTGATGTCAGCATATCCAAAACGATTATAACTATTTTTAAAATCATCTATATCATTTTTTAATTTCATTCGCCTGAGTGTTTTAGTAAGTATCTCAGTACCTAATTTTACACTTTCCTCATCATGCATTTTCTTTAAATGACGATTAACTTGATTACGCGCTTTGGTAGTTACAATAAATTTTTGCCACCCATAACTTGGCATCTGCTTCTTGCTAGTGATTATTTCAACCATGTCACCATTTTGTAATATTGTATTCAGGGGAACCACCGCATGATTTACTTTTGCTCCCATGCAATGCATACCAATTTGAGAATGTACTTGAAAAGCAAAATCAACAGGTGTTGAGTTAATTGGTAATTGTACAAGATCACCTTCTGGAGTAAATACAAAAATCTCTTCATTGTAAAGATCAATCCTCAATAAATCCATAAATTCCCTTGGATCAGTAGATTCATTTTGCAGAATCTCTAATAATTCTCTTAGCCATTTTACATTTTTATCTATGCCTGTTGACTTATTATCTTTATACATCCAATGAGCGGCAACTCCAATTTCAGCAGTCTCTTCCATTTCTTTGGTACGAATTTGAATTTCAATCTTTTGTCCATCCGGTCCAATAACTGTAGTATGTACAGATTGATACCCATTAGATTTTGGTGTTGCAATAAAATCCTTAAATCTGTCCTGTACTGGCAAATATACATTGTGGACTATTCCAAGAGCCAAATAACAATTCTCAATTTTTTCAACAATTATGCGAATGGCATATAAATCATATATTTCTTTAAAATTCTTGTTTCTATTAATCATTTTTCCATAAATCGAGGCATAGGATTTTGCTCTACCATATACTGAGGGGAAAATATCATATTTATTTAATTCTTCTTCGACGGGTTTTATTACTTTATTAATGAATTTATGTCTTTGCTTTTCACTAGATTTTATTTTTGAATCTATTTCTTTAAATCCTGAGGGATTTAATACACTAAAAACCAAATCTTCTAATTGTGATTTTACAGATGACATACCTAATCGGTGAGCTAATGGTACATAAATATCCCGGGTTTCTACCGCAATCCTATGCTTTTTGATCTGAGGCATATGTCCGATTGTTTCCATGTTATGTAAACGATCTGCAAACTTTATGATAATTACTCTCATATCCTGTGCAACTGATAGTAGCATTTTCATAAAATTCCCTGCTTGTTTCTCCTTACGAGACGAATACGTTATTTCACTTATTTTTGTTAGACCATCTACAAGGTTTCCAAGATCATCACCAAAAATACTAGTAATCTCTTCAAGGGTGGCTTCAGTATCTTCCACAGTATCATGCAACAATCCTGCAATGATAGTAGTTGTATCCATTTTCCAACTAGCCAAAGTACTTGCCACTGCTATGCAATGTGAGAAATAGGGCTGACCAGATAAACGAGTTTGACCATTATGATGCCTATCTCCAAATTCATATGCCTTCCAGACTAATTCTTTTACTTCATCAAGCCTCTGATCAGGTCCTAGTGAAATAGTTTCTAATAGTTTTATAAAAGGCTTCGGATAATTTCCAAATAGTTGAGGAGCAAGTTTTGATAAAGGGTTTTCCATTAAAATGGACTTTCTTCCTTAGATAGATTTTCAAACCTTGCATATTGCTTAATAAATGTAGCTTCTACCTTGCCTGTTGGCCCATTACGTTGTTTTGAAACTATTATCTCAGCTTTCCCTTCATCTTCATCTTCTCCGCTATATACCCAGGGCCTGTAAAGAAAAATAACAACGTCAGCGTCCTGTTCAATAGCACCACTTTCACGCAAATCCGATAACTGAGGTCTTCGATCTTGTCTCTGCTCAACTGCTCTTGATAATTGAGATAGTGCAACAACCGGGACATCGATTTCTTTCGCAAGTGCTTTAAGAGACCGAGATATTACTGAGATCTCCTGTTGACGATTCTCAACTCCCCTTGGTCCTTGCATTAATTGTAAATAATCGACTACAATCATGTCAATTTTATTTTTTGAAACTAATCGTCGAGCTTTCGCTCTAAGTTCACGTACGGTAATCGCAGGCGTATCATCTAGATAGATTGGTGCCTCTTCAAGTTCGCCTGCTGCGAGACCTAAATTTTTCCATAACTTAGAAGGAAGTTTTCCTGTCCTAACAAAATGCATATTAACTCTTGCCTCTGCACAAAGTAATCTCATTGCAAGTGACTGATTACCCATTTCAAGACTAAACATTCCAATACCCATATCTGCCTCTAATGCTGCATTACGAATCATTGAAAGTGCCAAAGCAGTTTTTCCCATTGAAGGTCGTCCTGCTATAATAACCAATTCTCCTTTTTGAAAACCTGATGTGAGTTCATCTAAATCCAATAATCCAGAAGGTACACCCGTTACTACGCTGTCCTTTTTTCTTTTTTCTTCTAGATCATTTAATGCAGAGATTATCCCTTCGTTAATTTGTTTAAATCCACCTTTCATCTGGTTTTGAGTAATCTCAAACATTGACTGTTCAGACTTCTCTAATATTTCAGATACGTCTAGGCTATCATCATACGCTTCTTTTGCAATCTTATGAGATAGAGAGATTAGATTCCTTAATAGGGCTTTTTCTTTAACGATCATTGCATACCGTTTAATATGTGCGGCTGTTGGAACCATTTCAACCAAACCTGTTAAAAAATAAATACCCCCAACTGTATCCAAGTCATTGTTTTTCTTTAAATGTTCAGAAACTGATAATGTATCAATAGGTTCAGCTCGGTCAGATAATTTTTGCATAGCTGAAAATATTTTCATATGTGCATCTTTATAAAAGTCTTTAGGCTCTAACCATTGCATGGATTGATTCATCGCTTCTTTAGAAGAAAGCATAGACCCAAGTACTGCTAATTCAGCTTCCTCTGAATGAGGTTGGACATTTAATAATTTATTTTCTTTTGCCATCAATTTTTATTTGCAAGATAATCTCTAACCCATTGAAAATCTTCCCATGCAAATTTTTTAAAATTAGGATTTCTTAATAGAGCTGCTGGATGATATGTCACCTTTAATGGAATGCCATGGTAATCATGAATCATCCCGCGCATATCCTTTAAAAGGATATCTTTTTGTAATAATGTTTTCCCAGAGATTCTACCTAGGGCGACAATGATTTTAGGCTGTATCATGGTAATCTGCTTCAAAAGATATGGTTCACACTTACTTACTTCAGATGGTAGTGGATCTCTATTGTTGGGAGGCCTACACTTCAATACATTTGTTATGTATACACCTTCGTTTCTATTCTTATTTATGGCTCTTAAAATTTTATCTAGAAGTTTCCCTGCTCTTCCAACAAAGGGTTCACCTTTCTGATCTTCTTCTTCTCCCGGTGCCTCACCTATCAACATAAGGTCGGCATGTGGGTCACCTGTGCCAAAAACAAAATTATTACGAGTGTTTCCAAGTTCACATTCTT
>CAYZJY010000057.1:0-12813 GCA_964478995.1 uncultured bacterium | reverse complement strand
CAAGATTCTCTGATACATCAAAAACCCTACTGACATTCGTGGCTGCAGAATTATCGGGAACCCCTAGACCAACCATGCCATTATCTTGGGTCCATATGAATCCCTCAACGTTATTTCCTGCGCTCCCTGCACAGAATCCTGCAATGACAGATCCGTCAGCACTGATGGTTTGTACCTCGCCATAATTATTACCGTCTTGGAGTGAGCCTAGAAAGGTAATGTTCCCGTCACGGTCCCAAAGACATGTAGACCTATTATCTGTCTGTGCCCATCCACCGATCACACTTCCATCACCAGATACAGCCTGCGCCTTTGTGCTACCACCCTCATATTGTCCTAGTTCTACAATCCCATCAGAATCTGTCCAATAAAAGGCTGATGTTCCACAATTGATCCAACCCATTCCAACTCCAGTAGAGCCATCTCTACTAATATCAAGTCCATGGCTATAGAATGCGTCACACGTACTACCCCCTTCTACATTTCCCAAGAAGTTGACATTGCCATTATCTATTAATGCGGCCTCCCAATAATCATCAGAGTTTGCCAATTCAGAGAATATTCTTCCATTATCTGAAATTCCCCATAATTCGCCCGTACCATGAACGATAGTACCAGTGGAATCTGACCAGTATACTGCTTGTCCACCAAAATTTGTACCTACTATCTCTGTACCCATTGAATTCATTCTTAGTGGGGTTTCCATGTAAGGGAGGGACATAATTTCAAATTCATATGTTGGTTGGGCACCAACTATCGAGAATAAGATCATCATGAGAATGAAATATTGTCTCATGAAATAATCAACCAAGATTGTCTTTCATGAGAATTTTCTGCACATCACAACAATAGATCAAGGGTCATGATCAGATCAATGATGTTAATATTCCCATTATTATCCATGTCAAGGCAATATTCATTGAATGAAGGATCATCTGGATTCATTACCCCTGATAGAATGAGAAAATAATCTGACATGTCTATTTGACCATCAAGATTGAAATCACCATTGGAATCTAGACAAGCAAGTTCATCCAGACTATACTCCAAGAAAAATTCAACCAATAACTCTGACGAATTGACAACAGAAGGATAGACAAGGGATGAACCAAACCAACTATGTCCACCATTGATCACTTTATAATGAACAAATTTTACATGTGTACCATTTCTTGAATAAACAAATCTTTCTGCAGATAATTGATTCACATTACCTACAAGGGTGTCAACATCTAGATCATATAGATGATTGATGTCATTCCAATAATCCATTGACTCGGAAACGGTCAATGCTTCATCAAATGATGGAGGATAATAATCAACTACTAGATCCGCTGTTCCATGAAAATGAATGATCGGAGTCTCTCTTTCATTATTGCATGTCTGACCATCGTTCAACATGAAATTTCCAGTCACAGAGCCAAATGCTGCTATCTTGTGTGATAATTCACAGGCAAGTTCATATGCCATGTATCCTCCATTTGACATGCCTGTAGCATAGACTCGATCAAGGTCAATCTCATGGGTATTAGATATGTCATCGATAAGAGCACTAATGAATCCAATATCATCAAAAGGATTACCGTCCCACCAAGTACCCACATTCCAAGAAGATCCCAAACCCTGTGGGTATGCGACTGCCACTCCTAGTGGGAGTGCATAATCATCCATTTCTGTATAGGTGATCTGACTACTGGCAGTACCTCCAAAACCATGCATGTTAATGATCAATGGACATGGACCATCAGCATCATCAGGATAGGATAGATAGTATTCTCTATTCTGTCCATCATGGGACATTTCAAAATAGTCTTGTGCATGGAGACCAAAGGTAAGATAAAAGGTAGCAAAAATAATTAATTGGATATATTTCATGCCTGAATTTATTGAACTTGCCCAAGAATAAAAAACCCCACTTCCGTGGGGTTTTCTATTTGAGTCTATTTCTGACTAAGAATTGGTTATTCCTGTTGGTCCATCAAGAACATCATATGCCTCATAGGTAACATTCACAAAACTTGGGTTACTACCTAGCACCTCATCATAGAATTGACTATTCAAATAATCCTCCATTGACTGACGATCGTCCCAAGTATAGACCCCGCCATAGACATTATTTTCTGGATCAGATAACCAGACCTTCGACCTTAATCCCTTAAGATCATTGAATGCAGGTGCAACTTCCGATGCCGCACCCAAATACTGCTCATGTGTGATGCCTTCTAAATTAAAATTGACCACTTGTATTACCATGTTCAAACTCCTTTATCTTTTTTCCATAAAATCAAAATAAAACTATTCTAATACAAACATGACCAAAATGGATCCCTATTGGCATTTTAAACGAGCTTCAGAAATGATCTCTAAGAACTCGTCACTGAAGGAGCCTTGTAAGATGTACCTTGTCTCTTCCTTTAAATATTCTGCCTCGGTCATGTTTGTGACTATTTGATCAAAGATGCAGGAGCATGATTCAACGGATCCACCCCCTTCAAAGCAGCTAGCAACAAAATTATAAGTTATCTCAGAAGCATATGGCTTTTTATTGTTTGTAAAACTTCTCTGCCATTTATGTTGATTCGACATGGCGAACACCATCAACGTCAATAACATAATAACCGCGATCTTGATCTTTCTCATTTTTTTACCTTCATAAATTTTGCTTTATGATATTCAAATATACAACGATCAATTAGAATAATTGTTTAAATAGAAAAATCAATTCATCGGTTCAATTTTGTCAAATCACCAACAATTCTTTTCCCATGATATTCCTTAGCGCCAATTTCCTCATGAACCCTTGATAGGTTTTTTTTCGTGATCTTTCCAGCAACAATGATATTTAATTCCGATGAGAATTCCCTAATGATCTGTTTGATCATCGACCTACCTTCCATGGCACTTCTCTTGCCACCGGAGGTCAATATGCTTGTGACGCCTCCCATGTGACAGAGACACTCTATTCCCTTCAATATGTCATTTGAATGATCTATGGCCTTGTGGAATGTCACTTTCAATGGATTGGCCAGATCTGATAGTCTGGAGGTTGTATTGATATCAACCTCCCCGTCATTTGTCAATGCACCTAAGACCACTTCTCCAATCCCGATCGATCTACAATAATCAATGCTTGATTCCATTTGCTTGATCTCAGCATCTGAATAGACAAATCCACCATCCCTAGGTCTGATCATTATCTTAGAAGGTATCTTCAGTTTTTTGATCGTAGCCTTGACCATTCTCCTATCTGGCGTAAGTCCATCAAGATCCAACCTTGTGCAGATCTCTACTCTATCTGCATCAAGGTCTTGCGCTGACATGGCCTGCTGCAGGGACCCCGCACACGCTTCTAATTTTACATTTGATCCTTCCAACATTTATTCATACACAAATTCAATTGTCTCTTTAAGGTCATCATGTAGACTCCCACTTACTGGACATGTGCTTGCAGCACGCTCTAGTTTTTCCCTTTCAATTTCATTCAAAGGATTCTGGAATATCAATCTTACCTTTATCTCACCTATCCTTCTTGGACTTTGCGACATGACCTTATCCACCTCTGCCGTTAGACCATCGATGTTCATTCCATCCCTTCTTGCAACGATCCCCATGATGGTCATCATGCATGAAGCCAAGGCTGTTGCAACTAGATCCGTGGGAGAAAAAGCCTCTCCCTTTCCTTCATTATCTTTAGGAGCATCAGTGACAATGGAATTTCCTGATCCAAGATGCATGGCTTCGGTCCTAAGATCACCTACATATGTTAATTTAGATATCATGTTCTACCTCTTTTTTCAATTTTGATTTCACGATAAAAGATGCGATCACATTCCTAATTTTCTAGGATCGCAAAGAATATCATTTGATTCATCCACACAGTTCACAAGTCTTGTAGTTCCAATCTGATCACTGATAAATGCATACTTGATGTTAATGGAATATTGACCTATCAGATCCTTTGCTTCTTGAATGTTAGCAGAGAACTGAAGGGAATGGCTTGGAATATTGGCATTATGTGTGAAATAATAGTTTGCAGTCATTTTTGAATCAGGTTCGATGGAGGCTAGAGCATGCTTTCCAACATCTTCCATTGATACAAAATCATAAATGTAAAATGTATTTAAACTGTGTCCATTTCCACTGGCGTAACTACCACCATGGATTATGCTCTCCTTGCCACAATCCATGCTTAATATCCCTATCACAATGATCATTGAAAATTGCACTCCAACTTTTTTTAGTTCATGTACCATTTGATGAGAAGACATGTTGATCAAGGATAGAAATTATTGCCAAACATGGGAAACGGTAGTACTCCCATTACCCCAGTTTGAATGTTTTTCTTTTCATTCACATAATGAATGTCACGACAAAGAATAAGTGGCAAGAATCCAGGACCACCCCAATACTTCTTTCGTGGTATCTTTTTGTTGGACCCATCATTGATCCAGCCCTTACCTATTCCTAATGATAAGATGCTCCATAAACCAGCATTGAGATCAACATATTTCGCTACATTACCTCCTGCATTTCTGCGGCCAGACGATGCACCTAGGAATAGATAGAAAGGTAGGTCTTGTTTATAAGGTCCCAATGCCACAATACCTGCACTGATCTGCAGATCCATGAATCTGGGGCCATCCTTTGTCTTTCCAATTTGCACTCCAAGGCCAAGATATCCACCAGGAAATGAACTTTCCTGAGGGTTTTCAGATAGGAGAAATCCCATTGCTAGGACTTGAGCAAGAAAGATCCTTAGAGATCTCATGCATCGTCCTGTCTCATTTTTCGATGCTGCTTTGCCTCAAACTTTATCTTACTTGCCATGGCTTCTGCAACCTCTGAACTTATTTGAGCATCTTGAACTTCATTGACATTATTGGAACCCTTGTCAAAATACTTTTTGTATAACAAGATCGATGTTTCAATGAATATGAATATTCCCACAAAAATGCCAATGGGAATCAAGCCATTTAGTCTTAAATAGATAAATGCAATGCCAATAAGATTGATAGACAAACAAAAAAGAACAGTGGTCCATGCATTTAGTCTATTGAACCAATCTTGCATGTCATGTTTATAAAATATGAATAATTATATGATAGGACCTGTCGATGTCATGTCCTAAGGAATTAGGACATGACATCGAACAAAGAAATTTAACCTAGATCTTATTTTCCTTCTTAGTGGTAGTCTTTGTCTCTACCAAGGATACTTTATATGGTGTATCCTTACTCAGACCCTCTACAATATCCTTTTCTACAACTTCTTTATCGTCATATACAACTGTAGCAATACCTTTTTCAAAGTCAACGGAACACTCTTTCACACCTTTCATGTTCTGGACTACAGTGCTGACCTTACCTGCGCAAGAATAACTGCACATCATTCCATCTACCTTGACCAAGGTTGTATTATCCTTTGCAATTAGAACGGATAATAATAATGATGATAATATGATCATGTATTTCATGATATTCCCCTTTTTACTTATCACTATTGTAATACATAATTGACATCAAGTTGAAATAGATTTTTTTGACTTAAGAGTGATACATGTTCTTCTTCCAAAAAAGAATCCTGCATGATTGAAAAAAACATCAAACAGTTTATTAGCCCAGCTCTCTCTTGCCCAATCGTTAGGAATAAATAATTCCATGAATTCCCATATTAATGAAATGATCAGTACATGTGATACTCTAATGATACTTATGAGAGAAAGAAGCCCATACTGAATGAAATGCAATACGCTGTAGCCATTGATCGGATCTGCAATAATAGTCTTTGGTTCGATGAATCCAAATTCACCCTGTTGACCTCCCTGGATTATTTCCATGCCATTAAGTGAATTACAAGAAAAGAGATTTATCATGAATAAAATGCCAACCAGTTGAATCGCTATTCTCGATATTGACAAGATAGAAGAAGTAAAGTGGATTAGTATATTACTTTAATTATTTTATTTATATTCCTATATTATGGAATATATATTGCTACGGCCTTACCTATCTTTTGAATATGGGACCAAGAACTTATATTTCCTTTTTCATCAGTGCTAAGATTTTGAACAACCTTATTATCCGTCCCAACCATTACAATCCCATTGGCACCCAATTGCGAAGCTTCGATCTTCAATCGCTCAATGACCTTATCCATCTTGCTTTGCCATGTAAATAAGACCGCAGGATCTTTTAGTGCAAAACTGCTCCCTGCGTCAACAAGCGCTATCTTTTCATATTCATCTGGGTAATCTGCAAATATTTTGACCATGGATGGCTCGATAGGCATTCTTGCCTCACCAACGATTACATGCGAGACAGGATAACATCCAACCAGCAAAGTCACGATAAATGTAAAAAAGGTCTTATTCATTATTTTTTCTCCTCATGATAATTATCAAATGATCATCCCTCATCCAAGTCCTCATCAAAATAAAGTTCACTATCTGTCTTGATAATAGCACCACCCCATGTACCAATGATGAAACCATCGTCAGATGTTCTATTGATGTCAAACCCTCCATATCCATCAGTATAAATGGTCACAGTTTCTTCCATCGGTCCCCATTTATGAACCCAAGTTCCATTATTCTTATGTTCTGCTGTCCAAGCTATGCCTCCATTGACTGTCGTCGTTATGGAAAACCATGGGATCCTTTCTTGGAAATTGAGACCAGACCATTCATTTTCCTCCATCAAATCGCCATCAGAATTCAATCTTATGTAGAGGACTTTTGCATTTGAACCACATCTCCTGATATCATGTCCGTGATTACATTTGTCTCCAACAACTGCATAACCACCATCCTCTAGTGTAACAATGTCATCTGCCTTCTCCATGTAGGGACCACCATAGGTCTTTTCCCAAATTAAGCCACCATTCTTCTTCAATTTCAAGATCCAAAAATCCTTATAATACATGAAATCAAAGGCACAATCAAATGACTGATTCCCGTGGCTCTTTTCACCAGCGACCACTAGTTTACCATCATCTGACTCAATTATGGATCGGAAGATGTCATCCTCGCATTTACTACCAAACCACCTTCTGGTCAAAACATTACCACTTGAACTAAATTTTACAAATTGAGCCTGTCCACCTCCAGGCCCACCAACAGCATAGTAAGACCCACTACTATGCTCTATCGCATCTTCATAATAAGGGTATGCACCAATAGTGTGACTTGTATTTTTCCATTCCTCGGTACCATTTGAATCGGCTTTGACTATCCCCTCCCAACTAGAATACAGGTATCCTCCATCGCTGGTTTGAACGACCGATCGTGTATAGCCAAAATCACCAAGGGAATATGAATTTTGCCACTCTTCCTCACCATATCTGTTAAGTTTCAAAAGCCAGGCCTGGCCACCAAGCCCACCTGCGACAATGTATCCGCCATCACTCGTCTGCCTTATGGCGGTCTTTGTATTCTCAATGTCTTTTTTAAATGTGACCATTTCTTCAGGTGAATTATCATCCTGGTCATCGTTTTGGGATTGAGTTTCCTTTCCACAGCCAATGAACATCATGACCATGATAACCAATGTTTCTAGTCTGTTCATGGTTAAAATTACCACCAGCCTATGAATTTCCACCAGAGAGATCCCACAATGAACCATATGGTCAAATGATAGAACGAGATCAATAGCCCGATCTTGAACCAGGTGTTTGGCTGGGAATAGCCATTACCAAAATATATGATAATCGGCCCTGTCGAATAATTTGTCAAACAGCCACATAGGCTTGAAGAATAGGCGATAACGCCGATAATCAGGTATGGGTCAAGGTTAGTACCGGAAGCAACAACGAATATCGCTCCAGCAAGTGCAGCGATATGAGCTGTGAGCATTGAAAAAAGGTACATTGAATAAAAATAGATCAAAGCCAAGATGATCAAAAGACCAAAGGGAGCGAGCGCTTCAAGCCCCTGATCAACATGATCTGAGAACCAGGAAATGAAACCCAGGTCCTTGATCGCTGTGGCTAGAGTCAACAGTCCTCCTAGCCAGATCAGTGTATCCCATGCCTTATGATTTTTAACCAACTGATCCCATGATGCGACCCGGAAAGCAAGTATCAATACCAGTCCTAAAAGAGCAACCGTTGTTGTGCCCCACCCATGAATAGCCTTTGTAGTCCATAATAGAAGCATCGAACCAAGGATAAGGACCATGTATCTCTCTTGCCATGTCCAAGGACCAAGGCCTTCAATATTCTCACTGATCTTTTTCCGAACTGGATCAATGGAATGGATCGTAGGAGGAGAAAGATACATCATAATAATAGGTAAGCCAGCAAGTCCCACTAAACCTGGAACAATTCCCCCAAGTGCCCATGTGGACCAATCAAAGTCAACCTGAAAAACATCCTGCGCTGCTCTTGCTATGAGTGGATTGGCTGCCATGCCTGTCAAAAACATGGCTGCTGTTATGAGATTTGCATGCGCTCCAACTAGATGAAGGTATTGTCCTGCTAATTTAGGCGACCCCTCTGGTTCAGAGCCAAGTGCTCTTGACATGGAGTCCACTATTGGTGCAATGATCCCTCCTCCTCTTGCTGTATTTGAAGGTACCAATGGACCAAGGATCAATTCTGATGCACATATTGCATAACCCAGACCCTTGATCGATCTGCCTAGCATGTCAATGCACATTAGAGAAAGTCTCCTACCTAGACCGGTCTCCATGATCACTCCAGCGATCAAAAATGCGATGACAACCAACCATGTCGTTGAATCACCAAATCCTTTCAGGGCATCCTTCAGTGGAAGAAGGTCGATCACAATGGAAAATGATAGACCTATCAACACACTCATTGCCATTGGTACTACTCGCAACAATAATGATCCAATGGTAGATATGAAAATAATGAACATTAAAAATGCATCGTGTTCCAATCCAGTTGGTGGGCCAAGAAGCCAAAGAAAAAACCCAATGAAGATCGGGTATGCAACCTTTAAATCATTCAATTTCATTTAACATTACTCATCATAGCAGTATACATGATCAGTCCAAATATTCCAACAAGCATGTTTTTCATATTATGATCTGTTGTTTTCCTTGGAATAAAAATAAGTTCAAGCATAAAAAAAACCCACGCTAGTGGGTTTCCAAGTTCAGACTGCAAAATACAATATTAATCGCCATTCATTATCATGTCTGTTAAAACCAGTATGTCCCATTGATTTACCATGCCATCTTCAAGGACATCCAGCACCTGGCAATCATTCCCTATCTGGTCTTCGATATAGTCTGATAGTCCAAGAACATCAAGGACATCAATGATGGGCTCATTTTCTTCATTCGCATCTCCATTCACATTTCCTGGAACATAAACAAGTCCATTGCAGGGGTCACAAGCGTCTCCTATTTGGTCACCATCGAGGTCTTCTTGACCTGGATTATGGGAATCAGGGCAATTATCATCCAAATTCAATATGCCATCTGCATCCCTATCCATCGGGATATGGTTGATATTTGCCGCAGTTGCCTGGCTGACCGAATAGGAAGTTAGATCTTGAATGATCGCCGTCATAGACAAGGAAGATTCATTCCAAAAGTCCAGCAATTCAAAGGAGCCACTGTATATTGCAGTATCGCCTTCCATGTTTATCGATATTGGTAATTTAAGATCATCATCCATCGTCAAGTATGCACGTGCAAGGTGACGCACAGGCCTTTCTGCAAGTTCAGAATCGACGCCAGCACATGAAGACCAATAACTTGCCACACTATCCTCAGACACAAATAACTCTAGATATTGGAACTCCGGATCAATATCCTCATCCAGAATGACAATGACATTATAATTGAATTGAGTGCCGTCAATGTCTCCTTCAATTTGAATCTCAAAGGGACTATCTTGTCCATTAAAACTCTGGAATTGATTCTCAAGACCTGGGAATGTAGCACCCCAATTACAATTCGAGGCACCGCCAGATCCAACATCGGTTCCATTCCAAATAAATTTGGGAATTCCCGTTACATCGTACATCGCTGCTCTATAGGTGTATTCCTCATCAATGTTAAAATGTTCATAGCCGCTTGGAGCAAATCCAGGATTATGCCAGTAAAGGGTCATGAGATTATCAGGGTAGGTTTGTAGTAGACTATCGAACGCGAAACTCACGGAAGGACAGGTCGGTCATGTAAGGCCTGAAAATTCCTCTGCCCATACCACTTGGCCTGACCTAGATGCATTCTCAACTTCCATGATCAATTTGGAAATATTATTGTTCTCAGGTATCAAATTCTGAGAAATGGAAAAGGACATGAAGAATATGGGTAGTAATTTTCTGATACATAAAAATAATGATCATTCTGATCAAAATTCAAGGATCATTATGAAAAAACTCAAATCAAACCTGAGATCGGTTATAATAAGATGGACTATATCTTTTCCATGAAATTAAAAAGATCACGAGTACTGTCAAATACCATGTCCGCACCAGAGCCTTCAAGTTCAGCACAACTTCCATTTCCCCACAAGACCCCAGCAGATATCATGCCTGCATTCTTTGCAGTAACCATGTCCACGGTCGAATCACCAATAAATAAAACCTCCGATGATGAATAACCAAATTCCTGTGCAAGAAATAAGGCAGAATCAGGCTCTGGTTTTCTTGGGTATAGATATTCTGCACCAATGGTCTTCAGATCATACTTATTGAAGAATTTTTTAACACAGCGTAGTGCTAGATGATGCATCTTGTTGGTGATGATGCCCATTGGCACATTCTTTTTTAATAACTGGTCAAGCACATCTGGAACGCCTTCAAATACACGAGCCTTTTTATTCAAATTTATTGAATACAATTCCTTTGCCTGTTCCAATATCGATCCATAATCACCATCGAATTGCTCTGGAAGGCATTTTTTCAATAAGTGTTCTATGCCTTTGCCAATGGTATCCTTATAAAATTGTTGTGACCTAGGTGGAAAACCATTGACCGATAGAAGTTGATTGAATATGTAATGTATCTCATCAGTGGTGTCCAAAAGAGTGCCATCAAGATCAAAGATCACTGCATTTATTTTCATTTAGACAGACCAGCCTGAATCGGTGAAATATTCAAGAAAAAAGATATTTTCAACCAAATAATGGTTCACTGCAAATGATCGGATAAAATTAAAATATCAAATATGTCCGTATTTTGATCATAATTAAAGTCACCCGAATTTTGCGTGATATTATCATTTAGGACTGAGACAACAAGCAGGACTAGGTCTGAGTTATCTATGACACCATCGCCATTAACATCATAGGTTAAATTATTCTCACATTGTAGAGTTGTCATGAATTGAGATGCATTGTTTGGTGATATTAGTAATGAATCACAATATGATAGATCTTCTAACAAATGATATTTTGCCCAGTATAAAGTTTTTTCTTGCACTTCTCCTGCTGGATATGCGGCTGATGAATGTCCGCCATCTCCAATCTCGTATAACATCTTCAAGGTTGAGTTAGGTGTATTTTCATATATGTCTTGTCCTAATAGACCATCATAGGAAGGAAGTTCATCGATCTCATTTTCTCCAGCAATGATCAATGTTGGTATGTCATGATCTAAAAATTCTGGTACAAGGCATATGCAATATTCATTATCAGTACATATGTCACAGTCTTCAAATATAATGGTCGGATTCAAAGCTATCGCTGCCACAATGGATTGATGAGAATCAAGTTCTTCAAGAGTTAGGGCTACCTGAGATGCTCCACCTCCCATCGAGTATCCAGAAACAATAAATCGATCTGTATCGATCATTCCAAATAGTGGAGAGTCTATTCTTAATTCCTCTTCCTTGATGGTTGTAATTGCATCCAATAAACCTTCCGCTCTTTGCTGATGTGAATCATTGATCTCATCATTTGGACCTATCGTCATGGCAATAAACCCATGGGAAGCAAAAAACTCTCCCCAATCAGTCATTGATGAACTGCCACCTCCCCATCCTGGGGTTAGGACAATGGATCCATAGGGCAATTCAGCATCAATTGGGTAGTACAACATACCATCACGATAATCAGAACCATTTCTTAAACCATCAGATTCTGTGATGTAGGAAAATTGATATGGCCCATATTCACTTTCTCCACCGCCACCAATTTCTTGGCACATGTCTGTATCCTCATTCCACTCACAGAACTCTGCCCACTGTAAACATTCTGTGGAATCAAGATCAGAACATTCCGCATAAAGAATGTTAAAAAACATATATATAAAGATAATTGAAATTTTAATGATATAATTCATGACAGAGTTTAAATATTTTGAAATTATCAAAATACTAAATGTGACATAAAACATGGACAAAATAGCATCATACCATGTCAGTGTGTCATTAACTAATAACTGGCTTTTATTTTGTACTAATTGAATAAAATAAAAGGAACCTTTTAATGAAAGAAATAAAAAAAATCATGTTTAAGTATCCAACCATTACCATGGCACTCATGTTTCCTTTCTCGCTTGTTTTCACTCTTACGATCTTTTCCATCATCATGGAGATCATCATGCCAATTCTATTTGCGGCGGGGATGACCTATTGGATATATAATTGGATTATTGGAAGGTCAATTAAAGATAATATCCAACAACCATTTACCTACATCAATACAAAATTTTATTCAGGGTGAGGTTGTAAATATTTTCTTCTAGAAGATCTTCAACTACTCGGATAATCTTTTTTCGATTTCCTTGAGTTTGTCAACAACCATCTTTATTTGAAGTTTATAATTTCGAAGTTCATCTTCAGTACCATTTTTCTTTATCTCTTCAAGTACATTGGGCACTGCTTTTACCCAATCAAC
>CAYZJY010000056.1:10173-13310 GCA_964478995.1 uncultured bacterium | reverse complement strand
ACGCCGTGAACGATGATGATAGGCTAAAAGCCAAATTTGTAATGCTGAAACGATATCTTGAATTCAAAACATCCATTTTAAAAGTGTATATGATTAATCTTGAAGACTTGGAATATGAGGTTAATCTAGCCTTAAATAATTAATTCAATCCACCCTGCGTTGCATCTGCATTTACATCACCGACGGTGAGTTGGTTAACCATGGACATCACATCAAAGAAATCCTGTTCTTTAGCAATTTTACCATCTTTCATTGTCACCATGGTTGTTCCGGATAGATTTAATTTATTCCCTGAAGCGGGCATCCCGAAAAAATCACCGGTATGGGTACCCTTAAAATTCCAATGTTTTACGAGCCTGTTCCCTTGACCCACCACCTCAAGTATAGTGAATTCTCGATCTGAAAAACCGGTAAGATAGTTCATATAATAATTTTTAGTTGCTTCAATTCCTACAATATCGCCTTGGGCAGTGACCACAACAACATCCTCTTGAAATCGATCTGAATTAACCATTGTAGTATCGCCTTGAACAAATTTTGTCCACGTTTCTTCGTACATGATGGCATTTCGTTCAAGTTGTGCCTGCGCATCTTGTAGTTCTGAAAGTTGCTTATCTTTTTCCTGCGATCCGCAGCCTGTTAGGGTTGCAAAAACTATTGTAGTTAATATTCCGAAAAATATAGTTTTGAAATATTTCATGACTTTCCTCTTGG
Source organism: uncultured bacterium (assembly GCA_964478995.1). Classification (GTDB taxonomy): domain Bacteria; phylum Fidelibacterota; class Marinisomatia; order Marinisomatales; family UBA1611; genus NZWG01. The sequence continues at coordinate 12,596 of CAYZJY010000056.1, read as the reverse complement.
TATTGATTTTTCAACTTCCAATCTATTATAATAGATGATGATAAAATTTACCACTTAAGGATTGCACCATTGAATCTTTTTTACATCTACACCACAATCGGTTATTTTGTTAGATTTGGGTGACTTAATGAGAATAAAATGAAAAAACCTACATACTTAATATCAACTACGTTTCCTTTCTTATCTAATTTGAAATTTAAAGTAAAAGTCAGGAACGGAATTGGTGTTGAAAAGACAAGTCCGTAACCGTTGATTGAGTTTAGACACAATAGAAAACAGTTTAATCTCCCGAATTTTCAATAAACCTTACTTCTATGGGGTTTTGTTTTTTATAGAGTTAATTTTTGTAAATTTCGACTAAGATGAAAAATTTCTTTATTATAACAATTTTATCCTTTGAAGTTGTACTTTGTCAGCAAATTAGTGAAGTGATAGAAACTTTCCATAATGGGAATGTCAAAAGTATTACCTACCATCAAAAAACACGAAATGGGATTGAGAAAGTCAAAGAAGAGAGATATTATTTGAATGGACAAAAGAAATCTGAAGGGTTGATTATTAATGGAGATTCAACTGGTATGTGGATTTCGTGGTATGAGAATGGAGAAAAATCCCAAGAAGGGAATTTTAAAGATGGTAAGAAAGATGGTAATTGGCTTGAATGGGATGGGAAAGGAAATAAGATTGCGTTCATATATGAAAATGGAAATAAAAGATCTAAAGAAACTTATAAGAATGGTAAGAAAGATGGATTATCAATTTCTTGGTATGATAATGGGCAGAAAGAGAAGGAAGGTAGTTTCAGAAATGGGCAAGAAGATGGTTTATGGACACATTGGTATTCAAATGGCAAGAGATCCTTTGAGGGGACATTTAGAGATGGTGAACAAGATGGATTAGGGGTTTATTGGTATGAAAATGGCAAGAAATCTTATGAAGGCACCTTTAAGGATGGAGAGTTAATCAAAGAGAAATTGTATTAATGGCATGAAACTAAACAAATTTTTCAATCTTGCTTTTCTTAACATCTCTATTGTATTGATGGTTGGTCTAATTATTTGGTCTTTGGCTAATTACCTTCAAGGAAAAGGAATCCAACTATCTATACTTGTGGCTATTTTTTTGCTTATTCCACTTATTACATATCTAATTAAGAATGTGACTGGTATGTATAGACAGTTGAATTCTTAGACTATTATGCATGATTAAGCGAATCAACTTGTTTGTGGATATTATTTTTGATTTAATTGTAGGGTTTGCCTTGATTAAGAACTGGATTAATGGTCAGGGTTCCATCGTCCATTTGGTCGTTGGAATTATAGCCATAGGTTTAGGAATTAGAATTGGACTAAATAAAACTCGGATTCGAGACATGTTGTTCCCAATAAACATTACTAAATCCTCATAGCCAATACTCCAAAGAGGTGTAATATTTCGTAAATTATTACGAATATGAAATTCAATATCATACCAATTTTGTTCCTTTTTTCGGTCTTATCCTCCCAAGGTAATGACTCCCCAAAGGATATTATAGAATATGGTTTTAATTATACTGGCGATTTCAAAGATGGAAAACGCCATGGCATAGGTAAATATGTTTATCCAAATGGTGATACATATGAAGGGGATTGGGTTAATGATATTCGTGAAGGAGAAGGAACTTTAACCTATGATAATGATCGCAAGACATATGTAGGCGATTTTGTTCAGGATTCTTTTCATGGATGGGGTACTCTTCATATCATTGGTGGAGAAAAATATGAAGGTGAATGGAAAAATGGAAAAAAAGATGGTGAGGGTACCTATTACTACCCATTTGGTAATACCTATATTGGCGAATGGAAGGATGATCAAAGAAATGGCAAGGGTACCTACATCTATACATTTGGGAAAAAATATGTTGGCGAATGGAAGGATGGAAAAAAACATGGAATTGGTACTTCAATAGATGGTGAGGGAAATACCTATGAGGGCGATTATAGGGATGATCAAAGGAATGGACAGGGTGTTTATACATTTAAGAGTGGTAATATATACAATGGTGAATTTTTTGAAGGGAAAAAGCACGGTAAAGGTACATTTACGTATATGAATGGCGATGTTTACGAAGGTGAATTTTATGATGGCAATATGGAAGGTAAGGGGGTGTTCAAATTTAATAATGGTAATGTTTATGAAGGCCAATGGCAGGACGACAAGAGTCATGGCAAAGGGATATATAGGTTTAAAAATGGCAATGTCTACGAAGGTGAGTTTCGTGATGGAAAGAGAAATGGAGAGGGAACATTTACCTATCCTGATGGAGAGAAATATGTAGGTGCCTATAAGGATGGAAAACGTACAGGTAGAGGAATCTTTACATTTAAGAATGGGAATACCTATGAAGGCGAATTTTGGAATGGCATCAAGGATGGTCAAGGAAC
>CAYZJY010000056.1:0-10163 GCA_964478995.1 uncultured bacterium | reverse complement strand
TTCCAATTATTTGCGAATAATTACCTGCCATAGCAAATCAACATGAATACTAATAGTTGTTTAAAGGTTCAAAATATGTGGGAGATTGGGTAGAAGGTAAAAGAGAAGGTAAGGGTGTTATGACATGGGGGGATGGTGATAAGTATGATGGCGAATGGAAAAATGACATGCAACATGGGCAAGGAACATTCACATATAAAACGGGAGGTACCTATAGTGGTAAATGGCGTAATGGTATTATGCATGGATATGGTAATTACAGTTATGAAAATGGTGATGTGTATGAGGGCGATTTTAAAAAAGGAAAGATGCATGGAAATGGTTCCTATATCTTTGAGAATGGGAATGAATACCATGGCGAATGGAAAAATGATAAGATGCAAGGAGAGGGAATCTATTCATCAGCAAATGGTAATTACTATGAGGGTGTTTTTTCTGATGGCAAGTTGAATGGAAAAGGAACCTTTAGATCATCAATAGGTGAGACATATAAGGGTGAGTGGACAGATGGACGAATGAATGGCCGAGGTCTTTATATCTTTTCAAATGGAAATCGTTATGATGGTGAATGGAAAAATGACAGAAGGACTGGATACGGTATCTATTATTATGTAAATGGCGATCTATATGAAGGACTTTTCACTGATGGAGAGCGGAATGGAAAGGGAATTTTCCGCTATGTTAATGGTGATGTCTATGATGGAAATTGGACTAACGACCATGCAAATGGAAGAGGTAATTATTATTATGTCAATGGAGATAGTTATATTGGAGATTGGATCGATCATAAGAAAAATGGACAGGGAATATTCAATTATGTGGATGGAAAAGAATATGAAGGTAGTTTTGTTGAGGATAAGATAAAGGGATTGGGTGTCCTTACTTTTTCAGATGGACGAAGGTATGAAGGAACATGGATGAATGGGAAAATGGAAGGTGAGGGAAGTTACACAGACCTTGATGGTAATAAATACAAAGGTGGATGGAAGAATAATCTATTCGATGGACAGGGTAACTATACCTATTCCAATGGTGATTCTTACGATGGAGAGTGGAAAAAAGGAGCATATAATGGTAGAGGAACCTTTAGAGCATTAAATGGTAATGAATATGTAGGTATGTGGGTTGATGGCCAAAAGGAAGGCCAGGGAATCTTTACTAATTCAAACCTAGAAAAATACATAGGTTCGTGGGTTTCAGACCAAAGGAATGGAGACGGCTCCCAGACATTTTCAAATGGCGATAGATATGAAGGTGAATGGATAGAGGATAAAAGAGATGGTTCAGGTATTATGATCTATAAGGTGGGTGATGAGTACGATGGTCAATGGAAAAGAGGACTAAAGCATGGAGTAGGAAACTACTCATATAAAAATGGGGACGTATATTCAGGTAATTGGGATGAAGGCCAAAAAGATGGCAAGGGTGACATGATCTATGCGAATGGCGATAAGTATGAGGGAGATTGGGATGGTGGTAGGATACAAGGCATTGGACTTTTTAAATATTCAAGTGGCGATAGATATGAAGGTGAATGGATAAGTGGAAGGAAAAATGGTAGGGGTACATATTTAACGATTCTAAATGAGAAATACATTGGTGAGTGGAAAAATGATCTTAAAGAAGGCGAGGGAACATTTACTGATGATAAAGGAAACAAGTATAAAGGTATGTGGAAAAATGATCTTAAAGAAGGCGAGGGAACCTTTACTGATATATTAGGACATCGTTATGTTGGTAATTGGCTCAATGGTCAGAGAAATGGTAAAGGCACTTATTCATTTGCAGGTCAGAAAAAGGATGGAACCATTGTTGAAGACCTACTTTTTTATAAAGGCAATCGTTACGTGGGGGAGTGGAAAGAGGACAAATTCCATGGAGAAGGTTCATTTAAATATCTAAATGGCGATACATATGAGGGTTCATGGTTTATGGATAAGCGTAATGGTAAAGGAATCTTTACCTCTTCTACTGGTATTCAATATGAGGGTGATTGGGAAAATGACCTAAAGCATGGAGAAGGGGAGATGAATTTTGCAAACGGAAATCACTATGTTGGAGGTTGGAAAAAAGACAGTATGAATGGTCCAGGTGAGATGGTATACAAAAATGGTGACCGATATAAAGGTGATTGGATTGACAATCTTAAACAGGGAAAAGGATACTATGCCTATGCTAACGGAGAGAGTTATGAAGGTTTTTGGTCAAATGATGTAAGAATGGGACAGGGTAGATACAATTATAAGAACAGTGATTATTATGAGGGAGAATGGAAGGATGGTGTAAGGGAAGGATATGGCCAATTCAAGGAACAGAAGGGAAGTACATATGAAGGAGAATGGAAAAATGATTTTAAGATGGGTAAAGGAACATATAGCGATGTCAATGGAGATATCTATGTTGGAGAATGGAAAAATGGGCTAAAAACTGGTTTTGGGAAAATAACCTATTTCAATGGGGATGCATATGAGGGAAATTGGGTTAATGATAACAAGGAAGGTCAGGGCAAAGCGACATTAATTGCTGATGGTATTACCTACGAAGGAAATTTTAAAAATGGTTTATTTCATGGTAGTGGTCAATATAGATCAAATATTGGAGATGCTTACGATGGGGAATGGAAATCTGGGAAGCAGGATGGCCAAGGTATATATAGATCTTCAATTGGAGATAAATATGAAGGCACATGGTTGAATGGTATGAAGCATGGTGAAGGGAGTTATGAATTTGTAGATGGTAATAAGTATGATGGAGAATGGAAAAATGATCAAATAACAGGAAAAGGTATATTTACCTTTTCAAATGGTAGTATCTGTAGAGGATTTTTTTCAAATGGGAAAATAGATGGCGAAGGAAAATATGATTATGCAAATGGAGACCAACATATCGGTAGTTTTAAGTTGGGCAAGCGTGACGGGCAGGGCACCTGCACCTTCTCAAATGGTGATATTTACGTAGGAGAATGGAAGGATGACCAAATCAATGGCCAAGGAGAATTTACCTATCGCAATGGAAATAATTATGAGGGAGAGTTCGTTCTTGGTGTGATGCAGGGTCAAGGTACATTTTCATTTAAAAACGGCAATATCTACATAGGTGAATTCAAAGATGGAAAAAGAGATGGAATAGGAATTTTCACCTATGAAAATGGTAACAAATATGTGGGTGAATTCAAAAATGGGACTATGGATGGTCAAGGAACCTTTACCTATCCTAATGGCGATAAGAGAGTAGGGGTTTGGAGAGACGGAAAACCAATCAATTAGTTTCTTGATGAAGGTAAAACAGCATTATCTCATTTATTTTATTACTATTTTTAGTTTTTCCTGCTCATATTTTCAAAGACCTGATGTGAGCATAGAGCCAAACCATTGGACTGGGAAAAAATTTATTTTTGCTGATCTTGAAGATAATTATAGACGGACAGATAATTTCAATAAGGTCTGGTCAAAAATTCATAAGAATAAATCCAGACCTTATTATAGATTCCTTGGTAAAAGATATTTTATTGTTGGGACATATGAAAAGTTTAAACAGGATTTTCTTGTTATAGAAGACCTAAAGGGGAATCAATATAAAATGGCTTTGAATTTTGATAAAGAGGATCAAAATCATATTCCAAGTTATTTTTTATTCGATAACATAAAAATTCAGGCAAAAAATATGATTGGTGATACCATCTGGCTCAATAATATCTATAATCCTAATAGTTTTTATACCCTAGCGGATTATGAATTTAGACGTTTTGAGCCTGTGGTTGTTTTAGATGCTTTTCCTTACCAAAATATTAATTTTGATTATCCAATCTGGTTAAAAGTTGCTTCTCATTTGGGTGATGAAGGATTTGTTAGGTATAATGGAAGTGAGGGGCGTGTAGGCATCCAAGATCATTATTATGAATCAGAACCATTGCCCCGAGTATGGGGAAAGGAAATGATAACCAAGGTACTTAATCAACGAATTGAGTTGGGTATGGAAGATAGACAGGTTAGAATTTCAATTGGCAATCCAGATGAGGTTAATACTACTTCTAGTAGGCACGGTATTAGTGAGCAGTGGATATACGTGAATCATGATGGAAATAAAACCTATTATCAATTTGAATATGGTAAGTTAACCTATGTCAATGAATAATGAGAATGCAGTCTAACACTAATAATTAGGATAAATGTAATGCGAAAATCATTCTATATTATTTTTTCATTATCGATAATAAATACTCCTGTTTTATCTATTCAGCATGATTCATTGTCATACTATGAAAAGTTTAACCTTGCGATAGAATCATATATGCAAGGCAGATATAATATCGCCGAAAAACAATTCACAACCATTTTATCTGACGAAAGAGAATACCGTGATCCTGCTGCGCAATTAATGATGGCTAAATCTCAATATCACCTTCAAAATTTTAGTAAAGCACATAGATCTTGTAAATCTGTTATTTCTAATTATTCTAATTCACCCTATGAGTTGGATGCCTTGATTTTGTTAGGTGATATTGCTTTATCGCAAAATAATGCAACAAAAGCATTTAGATATTACTTGGATGCACGATCTCAGATTGAAGATCTACTTTATTTAAATAGCATTGATGAGAGGATCTATAATTGTATTGGAATTGGTATCAAAGAGGAAGTGGTCGAAGGAATGTTATTTAGAGAGAAAGATGCATTCAATCGTGCGATTATTAATCTTTCCCGAGCTTATAACGCATGGACTAATGGCGATAATTATGACTTAGATTTAATAATAAATGAGATCGATACATTTTATCTGCCAGGATATTTTTCAGGTCTTTTTGGCTCACTAAATAATTTGATTCAGGATCAAATAATAAGACCTATAACATTTGCAGTCCTATTACCACTATCAGGCCTAGATAAGGATAAAGGTCTCTCCTATCTATTAGGTTTAACTGAATATTTAGAATTGTCTTTTGAATCAAGGTCAATTCGTTATTTAGTGTATGATACTGCTGGATCTGCGATAAATACACTTAAGATTATTGAAACGTTGTCTTCGAATTCAGAGGTTATTGCAGTTTTAGGTCCCATTACGAGAGACGCAGTACTAGCATTATCAGGGCGCAAGATGCAATTACCAATCTTGATACCTAAATCAGAGTTATCTGAACTTTCTGATATTGCCAGTAACCTTTTCTTTTTATCTCCTTCAACTGAGACAATTGCTAAGCGAACAGCGCAAATGATGATTAACGAACTAAACCTAAAACAAATTGCAGTTTTATCACCAGGCAATGGTCAGATGAAATCATTGACCGACTATTTTTTAAAAGAATCTCATCAACTCGGTATTGATCCAGTTGTGGTTGAATGGTATATAGAAAGACCAGAAAATTTATCTAGGCAACTAAACAATATAAGACGTGTGGCATGGAGCCTTATCCCCGAAGATGAGCCAGAAGATCTATCGCTTAATCTTGAGATTGATAGTTTAGATGCACTTTTTAATGTCGATGTAACTGATTTTTTTGAGTTACCCTCTGAGGATGAAGAAGATAAAATGGATAAAAAAGATTCTGCGAAAGTTATCCTTGAAACAATTGAAGCATTTTATATACCGATAAGGCCTGATGAATTAACCTATGTAGGTATGCAACTTCCCCTTTATAATCTGCAGACTTCATTGTTTGTAAATGATAATTGGCTTGATATGCCATTATTAAATCAAGAGGTCATTGGGCCTCATGTTGATGGTATGAAGATTATTTCAGATGTTAATTCTGCCATCTCAAATGGTAGTCAAGATTCTTTTACAAATTATTTTTCTCTTGCTGTAGACCATAATGCTTTTATTTATTCGATAGTCCAACATGGAATAAGAAAACGTAAACACTTTATAGAAATGTTAAGAAAAAATAATCGTTTTGATGGTATGAATACATCAATAATGTTTTCTGGAAAGAATAACAATGAGAATGGTTCTGTACAGGTGCTAGAATATTCAAAAAATAATTTGAAAAAGATTGGAGTATATGATGGGGAAATATTCTCACAGATTAGTGAATGATGAGCATTGGATGCAGGTTCAACCCCAATTTAAAAATCCCAATATAAGAGCAGTATTTTCCTTTCGCTCATTTCCAACAAACGGAAAAGATGGAAGAAGGTTATTCGCAGAAGAAATTGGATTTGATTCTCAAAATCTTATAATCCCTATGCAAACGCATTCTACGAATGTTAGTTTTTGTTCCCCCAAAGAATATGTTGAAAACTGTGATGGAATATTTACCAATGAAGGAAAAAAAATTTGCTCAATACAAGTTGCAGATTGTATGCCAATATTTTTTGCCCACCTTACAGAAAAAGTTTATGGTATTGTACATGTTGGATGGAGAGGACTTGTAAATGGTATTTTAGATAATTCAGCTGATTTATTGGTTAGGGAAGATTATAAATTATCTGATTTTGAGATTTTTATCGGGCCTTCAATACAAAATTGTTGTTTTGAAGTTGGTGATGATATTATCAATAATTTTAATATTGAATTTGTTTCTGCTACAGATAATGATAAAAAACATAAGGTTGATCTACAACGTCATGCTACCAATGATTTAATCAATATTGGATTTGAAGATGAAAACATTAATATGTCAACGGATTGCACATATTGTGATATGGATAAGTATCATTCATATCGTAGAGATGGTGAAAGATCTGGTAGAATGATTGGCTTGATTGGTCAAGCAGGATAATGAATATATTATTCTTTGAGGTTATCAGTTTTTTGTTATGACTGTGGTTGAAGGTATTATTTTAGGAGCCATACAAGGCTTTACGGAATTTCTCCCAGTAAGTAGTTCAGGTCACCTTGTCCTTATGCAGGAAATTCTTGGTATCAAAAATCCTGGCAATGAATTTGAGATATTATTACATATCGGAACTCTTTGTTGCATACTAGTGGTTTTTTTTAAGGATATAAAAGAGATCGTATTGACATTATCTTCAAAAGAGACACAAATTTTTTTGTTTTATCTCATGATTGGAACATTGCCTGCAGTTGTACTAGGGCTTGGATTAAAGGACTCCATAGAAGCATTATTTGATAATGTTCTTGCGGTGGGGTTTGCACTTATAGTTACAGGTATTACATTAATGAGTTCCAACTATTTCAAGCAAACAGGAAAAGAGCATTCACTGATTACGTCATTCCTAATTGGCGTTGGTCAGGCAATAGCAATTATCCCGGGCATATCTAGAAGTGGGATGACAATTTGTTTTGCATTATTCTTAGGATTAGAATCCAAGCAGGCAGCTAAGTTTTCATTTCTCCTTGCCATACCAGTCATTAGTGGTGCAGGATTATTGATGGCAATAGATATGAATGATGGATTCAATATGGACGTTTCAACTTCCTTGGCAGGATTGGTTACTTCTTTTTGTGTTGGTTTTATTTCTCTAAAATGGTTACTTGGCTGGTTAGAGCATGGGAAATTTCATTATTTTGGGATATACTGTTTTCTTATTGGAATGTTGACTCTGGTTATTTAAATGGATCTGATCAGTATTATTTTCATCATATATCTGTCCTTCCTTCTATTGGTTGGGGTCTACACTTATGGTTTTTCAAAAACCCAAGAAGATTACTTGTTAGCAGGCAGAAAACTCGGTCCTTGGGTAACTGCATTTTCAGAGAGAGCTTCTGGCGAATCTGCCTGGCTCCTATTAGCATTACCTGGTGCAGCAATCACAATAGGGATGGGTGAATTATGGTCTGTAATTGGTATCATAATTGGGATTGCTTCTTCTTGGTATTTAATAGCAGAAAGACTTCGTGCTGAAACCGAAAAATATGACGCTTTGACCATCCCGGAGTACCTCCATAGGCGATATGATGATAAATCAAATATAATTAGGCTATTTTCATCTTTAATTATAGCATTTTTCTTTCTTTTTTATGTTTCTGCTCAGTTTCATGCATCTGGGAAAGTTCTCAATTCTCTATTTGAATTGAACCCGATTATCGGTATCTCCATAGGGGCAATTATTATTATTGCCTATACCTTATTGGGTGGCTTTTTTGCAGTTGCATGGACTGATTTCATCCAAGGCATACTTATGATAGGGACCCTAGTCATTTTACCCTTAGCAGGGTTCTATGAATTGCGAAATGCAGATATTTCGATAATGGATGGACTAGAGAAAGCTAGCATGCTTTATGGAAACCATAATCATGATATTTTTAGTGGAAGACAAGGAATAGAGGCTCTGATCTTAGCTCTAGGTGGCCTAAGTTGGGGACTAGGTTATCTTGGTCAGCCTCACCTTATTATTAGATATATGGCTATAAGAAGTCCAAAAGAGGTAAGGATTGCAAGAAAAATTGCAATTTGTTGGGCAGTACCCGGTATAACAGGTGCATTTTTTGTAGGTATTGTAGCTCTTTTATATTTTGGACCAGAATACTTTCAAATTATGGATCCTGAACAGGCTATGCCCATCTTGGCTAGTAATCTATTGCATCCAATACTTGCGGGGTTATTTATATCAGGGGCGGTTGCTGCCATGATGTCAACGGCTGATTCACAGTTATTAGTTTCCACCTCTGCAATAACGGAAGATTTCATTAATCAATTTTTAAATAGGAATATTTCTGATAAGACATTGGTAAAGATTAGTCGTTTTATGATTGTGATCTTGGGGACCATTGCTTATGGGATTGCATTGTATTCAGAAATTGAAGGAAGAAATATATTTGGTGTAGTGAGTTACGCTTGGAGTGGGCTAGGGTCCGCGTTTGGTCCTGTATTAGTAATGACCCTTTGGTGGAAGAAAACAACAAGAAAAGGTGTGATTGCAGGCTTGGCCACAGGCTTTGTAACCACAATCTTATGGGCTAATATTCCTCAATTAAAAGATTTTATGACTGAGAGATTAGTTAGTTTTACTCTAGCCTTTATGGCTGTTTATTTCGTTAGCATATTGGATAAAAATGAAACTTAAAGAAGCGATTAATGATATTAAAGAGGATGTTCTACATCCAGTATATCTATTAAAGGGGAATGACCATTATTTACAAAATTTTTTCATTGATAAGTTAGCATCAAAATATTTTGGTTCATCTCCAGTAGAAAAATTGTATTTGTTGCCTGATGAAATGATTGGCAAAGACATCATTGATAATATCACAACTAGCGATTTATTCTCCACAAAAAAACTTTTTATCTTACGGAACCCTCAAAAATTGAAGGGCAAGGCTTCATTAGACCTATTAAACATATGTAAGCATCCAGTTAATGATCACATTGTGGTTTTAGTGAATGATGACTGGCTTGCAAGGTCATCATTCATAGGGAAAATTGAAGGTTTTATTAGTCCAGTTGATGTGCAAACCCCTTTCCCAAATGACATGAAGAAATGGGCCAATTATTTGATTAAAAAAAGAGGTAAATCATCCGACTATCAAATAGATGAATTGCTTGTTAACATGGCTGGCGATTCTGTAGGCCATCTAGATAATGAGATTGAGAAAATATGCCTAGTAATAGGTAGCCGAAAAACTATTGAGATAAGAGATGTTGAACAATTTTCTGGTTGGAGGCGAGAAAGACAGCGTTGGGAGTTTCTATTGGCATTTGGGGGTAGAGAATATTCTAAGGCAATGAAACTTGGCAAAAATATTATTACTAATAATGAATCTATGCTATCGTTAATTATGCCCTTGACCACATTGTTTCAGGAACTATTATTCTATAAAATGAAAAATGGAACTTATAATGATTATAGGGGTTATGTACCAATACCACCATCGGTTAAAAAGCGGATACCGAGTTTCTCTAGGTCATTTAAAATTAAAGAACTCAAATCCGCACTTTTAATTCTTGGTAATATTGATAAAAGACAGAAAACAGCACATTCAAGAGATGAAACAGAACTCATACAACTCATTGGCAATGTCATTGGATAAAAAATCGACATTTCTTTATACTGATGAACAACTTATCGGTCGTTTTCAGGCTGGCGATGAGAGAGCATATGTCGAATTGGTCAATCGATATAAGGATAGACTTTTTAATTTTATATTCCCGTTCTTTGGTGATGTTGAGCAATCTGAAGATGTTGTACAGGATACTATGCTTAGGCTATATGAAAAAAAACATTATTATAAAGAAATAGCAAAATTTTCGACTTGGATATATA
>CAYZJY010000055.1:0-13315 GCA_964478995.1 uncultured bacterium | reverse complement strand
TTGTGATGAATACCAAAAGTGAGATCATCCAAGCTTTTGAAGATTATCATTCAGGGATTTTGGGTTAGAAACTTCTAACTAAAGCAACTTAGTATTAATGAAAATTAAATTTGATTTACTGATCATCATACTTTGTCCTTTCCCATATCTCATCCATCTCTTCTAGTGTTGCTTCGCTAAAATCTTTGCCATTTATCGCTAATTGTGACTCTATTTTTTTAAACCTTTTTATAAACTTTGTATTGGCTTTTCGTAACATGTCTTCTGAATCCAATTCCATATGCCGAGCCAGATTAACAACAGAAAAAAGAACATCACCTATTTCTTCTTTTATATTATTTAAATCTTTCAGTGCGTAAGCCCTTTTTAGTTCATCTAACTCCTCATATAGTTTTTCCCAAACTTTATTTATGTCATCCCAATCAAAACCAGCAAAAGATGCCTTTTGCTGTAACCGATTTGATCTAGTTAAAGCTGGCAATGTTGGTGGTACCCCATCTAACCTAGATTTTCTTTTCTTTTCTTTATGCTTTATGGATTCCCAATTTTGTTTGGCCTCAAATGAAGCATCCGCTTTTTTTTCTCCAAAAACATGTGGATGTCTTTTGATCAATTTTTTATTCACATTATCCAAAGAATCCATAACATTGAATCTTCCTTCTTCTTTAGATATTTGACCCTGTAATGCAATATGTAACATTACATCACCTAATTCTTCCTTCAGCGTATCCCAATCTTTTTCATCAACGCTCTCAATTACTTCATATGTCTCTTCAAGAAAATAAGGTAATAAGGATTCATGGGTCTGTTCCCTATCCCAAGGACATCCATTTGGCCCTCTAAGTTTTTCTACTATGTCTAGTAGTTTAATAAATTGTTTAGCTGCTTTTTCTTTATTCATTTAACTAGTAAAAATATTTTTCCAATTTGTAGATTTTAAAAGGTCTTCTTCCATCTGTTTCATTAATTCCATACCCTCTTTGGACTTATCTTCAAAGCCAATAAGGTGTAAGCATCCATGTATGATTAATCTTGAAACTTCTTTTGCATAGGGTTCATTGAATATTTTTGAATTCTCTTTTGCACGTTTAAGGCTAATGTAAACTTCTCCCTCTATGAAAGATTCATCATATTCATTTAATCTAAAAGCAATTACATCTGTAAAATGATTCTTTTGGAAATATTTTTTTTTTAGATCTGATAAAAACTCATCTGAAACAAAAATTAAAGAAACATCGCAATCCTTTATTTTTTGAGATTTAAAAACACTTTTACTTGCTCGTTTTACATTTGACCGATTAGGCTGATCTAAGGCCGGATCAATCTGGCAAGATATATTTATCATGCTGAAGGTGAATTCTTAGAATCATCTGGATATTCAACTCTAATATGGTAGATTCCTCTTAGCACTGGTAACATTCCACTGGTACCATCAACCGTACCTTTTATTCTATTCAATTCATCTAATGTTAGTGGACATTCGTTCAGTTGACCATCTTCAATCCTTTGATCAATGATCTTATCGATCATAGCCTCTATTTTGAATATGTCAGGTTCTTTAATCGATCTTACAGCGGCTTCAACAGCCTCACAGATCATTAAAATTCCAGTCTCTTTAGTATTCGGCTTCGGTCCGGGATATCTAAAAGCCGACTCATCTACCTTAGTTCCTTTTTGTTCTGCCTCTTTTAATGCCATACGATAAAAATATTCAACTCTGGTAGTTCCATGGTGCATTGGAATAAAATCAGAGACCAGTCTAGGTAAACCATGCTCTTGCGCTAACTTTAGTCCTTCGTTCACATGTGCTCTAATAATGCGAGCACTCATAGTATGTGTAAGGTCATCATGTTTGTTTTTTCCACCATATTGATTTTCAATGAAGTATTCTGATTTTGCCATTTTGCCAATATCATGATAGTAAGCACCAACACGACATAATAGAGAATGCGCTCCTATGGATTTTGCGCAAGCCTCCGCAAGATTTCCTACAACAATACTATGATTGAATGTTCCATTTGTCTCTCTCTGAGCCTCTTTTAGTAACGGATGATCATAATCAAGCAATTCAATGAGGGTTAAATCTGTGGTCACATCAAAAATCATCTCAAAAACACCTATCAGTCCATAGGTCAATATTGGTGCAAGGATGCTATTTAGTATCAAAAATTGAATATCTCTGATCATAAGAGACCAACTGTTCTCTTTGAAAAACCCTAGGCCAATTATTACGATGATGCTTGCAGCAATTAATGCAAACATCGTAATAAATAACTGACTTCGTTTACGAAGTTCTCTAATATTATATATAGCTATTGTTGCTGTAAATAAAGAAACAATAACTAGGTCAATATTCTGGCCCATCATGATTCCCATAAAAATGGCCATTGACGTTGTAGCCATGAAACCTATGCGAGCATCAAATAAAATGGTCAATGTCATTGCTCCCATGGTAACAGGAATAAGATATTCTGACCAATCGGCTTGAATTACCACTATATGTGCTAGAACCATCTGAATTAAAAATATAATCGCAATAAGTAAAATCATTTTCCAATCTTGAAAAATGGCTATCCTATAAACCACTAAAAAGGCGAAAAAGAAAGAAATGATCACTGATAATAAAATAATTCTTCCAATAAAACCTTGAATGCCTTTTAATAGCCCTGTCCCATATTCTTGCCTGCTGATTGCTGCTGATAGAGAGTTCAATTTTAATAGGATATCATCTGTTATCCTCATATTGGCATCTACGATCAGTTCATTTTCAAGAACAACTCCCTGACTCCTCGGGACTTTATCTAAACTTTCTTTTTGCCTACGCTGTGTTATGTCATAGTCAAATAGAAGATTTGGTTTCATAAACTCAATAATAAGATCATATCCAAGATCGCGGAAGGTCTCTTCATCAGGCAGATAAGATAAAAGTTCTTTTTTTGACTTTATCCATGCTTGTTCAAGGTCATTGAAACTATCGGGGAGTGCAAGATCTGGCACAGAACCTTGATTTACATTTACTTTGTGACTGGTGATGTCCTTTATTTCTATGTCATATATCCCCTCTGTCCATCGATTTCTACATATTTGAAGAATTAATTTACTGTTTTGATCGAGGTCTCTTTTGATACTCGGGTCTTGATCAGTGAATAAATAATTTTTCCATTTTTCCTTTTCTAGGGTAAAAGGATACTTTTTAGAAAATTCTTTGACTATTAAAGATAAATTTGTGCTATCTGATATAAACTCTGATCGGGCCTTCTCGTATTGCTTATGGTATCGTCTTTCATAGACCAATCTTTTCGATTCCTCTAGCCTCCAATTTGCCTGACGAAGTTTGTTTGCCATTAAAAAAAAATCATTTAATGCCTTCGTTTGTTGACTTACTATTTCATCCTCTCTACTAAATACAGAAGGAACCGATCTCCGACGTTCATCAAGATCTTTTTTCAGTTTATCATCTGATTTTAGTATTGGAAATGTAAATGGTGCGATAACTGGTTCACGCGCAATATCATTTAATTGATAAACATATTGTAGCGATCTACCTTGAGGAAATAAAAAAGAGATTAAAATTATGAGCGATGAAATAATGACATATTGAGGCCAATATTTATCTAGTAAGAGATATTTATATAGAAAATTGGATTTTTTTTCTTTATTCACTATAATTGTACATCCTTTAAGATCTCTCTTGCAATTATCATTCGCTGTATCTCACTGGTTCCCTCTCCTATTTCAAGGATCTTTGCATCTCTAAAATATCTTTCAACATCATATTCCTTTACATAACCATATCCACCATGGATCTGTATGGCCTCTCTAGTTACATCCATCGCAGTCTCACTGGCAAAAAGTTTTGCCATTGCAGCCTCTTTGTTTATCGGGTTACCCTGATCTTTTAACCAAGCGGCATGATAGACCAATAACTTTGAGGCTTCTATTTTTGTTGCCATGTCTGAAAGTTTAAAACCTATTGACTGGAATTCATGAATTGGTCTATTGAATGCAATCCTTTCCTTTGAATACCCTAATGCTTTTTCATACGCTCCTAGTGCTGTACCTATTGATAATGCACCTATGGCTATTCTTCCGGACGTAAGTGTTTTTAAGAATGTCTTAAAACCACCTTCTGGATTACCAAGCATTGCTTCGATCGGAATTTTCATATCATTAAAATAAAGTTGTCGTGTATCACTCGCTCGCCACCCCATTTTTTTTTCTTTTTTACCAATTTCCAATCCCGGGGTATCAGTAGGAATGATAAATGCTGCTATGCCAAGATCTTTATCTCCATCAATGACTCTACAAGTAAATGACAGTAGCCCGGCCTCACCAGCATTCGTTATGAATATTTTACCACCATTTACAATATAATGATCTTTATGTCTGACTGCCTTGGTCTTCGTCGCTCCAGCATCACTCCCAGCATCAGGCTCTGTAAGTCCAAAAGAGCCTAATGTTTCTCCTGATGCAAGCATCGGAAGATAGTTTTTTTTCTGGTCTTCACTACCAAATAATAGCAGTGGTAGCGTTCCAAGAGAATTGTGTGCGGTCATTGTGATTGCAACAGATGCATCTGCCCTGCCTAATTCAATGATCGCAGTTACAAATGCAACCATATCCAGACCAGCCCCTCCATATTTTTCAGGGATCATGATTCCCATTAGGCCTAACTCTCCCATTTCCCTAACTAGATCAGTTGGGAATTTCTCCTTTTCATCTAAATCACGAGCAATTGGCATGATCTTTGATTCAGCAAAATCTCTGACCATGCTTTTGATCATTACATGTTCTTCTTTAAAAAATAATTTATCCATAATTAATTCATGTTGGTCAAGTATGTAATTTACAAATGTGAATATACTCTAGCGAAGAATCCAGAGAACAACGATTAAAAGATTCTTTGTCCATTAATGAATTCTTAAACAAAAAGTAACCAAAAAACTTATGGATTGAGTCGGTCTGTAAGCCGAGTTTTGTTAGAGATTATCAATATAATTCCCATGATGGTCATTCATCTAGTATTCATGTTACCATGAATATCAAGCAATCTACCCGCTCTTTAATCAATGCGAACAACATTTCAGAGCCTATTCGATCTTGCACCGGATGGGGTTTACAGGTACCATGAATCTCTCCATGGAACAGTGGTCTCTTACACCACTTTTTCACCCTTACCCGAAGGCGGTTTTTTTCTGTTGCACTTTCCATTGCCTGCAATTGCAGGCCTCACCCCGTTAGGGAGCATCCTGTTCTGCGGTGCCCGGACTTTCCTCTCTAGGGTTGAATGAACAAGCCTAGAGCAACCATCCGACCGACTCAATATAAATTAATTTACTACTTTTTCTTGATTATATAAAAATCGACCACAAATATCACAACGATGGATACCCGTATTTGCACGAACCTCTGTTACCGTCTGAGGTGGAATATGAGCACCACATCCACCACATCCAGACCCTTCCAGGTGAACAACTGCAAGACCACCTCGTGCATCCATCACCTTGTCGTAAACAGATACAATGCTCAAGTCAATTTTGTCAATCCTATCTTGTCTTTCTTTTTCGAGTACTGATTTCTCATCTGCAGATTCTGATATTGCAGATTCAAGTTTTTCCCTTCTCTCGGAAAGGTCCTCTGAGAGGCTTTTTAATTCACCTTGCATTGAATCCACACTTTCCATTAACTCCTCTTTCTCTTCAAGCAAAGCAATGACCTCATTTTCAAAACCTGACTTCTTTTCTTTAAAGTGGTCGACCTCTGTCATCAAAGCATCGTATTGCTTATTGGTCGTAACACGAAATAATTGATCTTTTAGGGTATTTACCTTATCATCAACCTGAGATATGTCCACCTCACTTTTATGCAATTCAACCTCTAACTCTTTTAATCTTTTTTTATTATTCACAAGAGAATTTTTAATTGAGTCTTCTTGTTCATTTAAACCTTTTACTTTTGATGGAAGATCTCCAAGAAGATCATTCAGATCTCTAAGTTTTGTATCAATACCCTGTAATTCAATAAGTTGTTCCATAGACATATTTTCCTCAATATAAAAAAAATGCACCATTGAAGGTGCATTAATCATTTTTATTTAGAATCTTGCAGTATGCGCAAATTTCATTTTTGATTTCAGGAGAATCCTCCTGAAGCATTGTTGGTTTAATTTATTCATTTTTAGCGGGCAAACTTATTTACTTATTCTTTTTGATACTAATGAATAAATAAGATATAAGTTAGCGAATCAGTGGATTTTCTTTTTAATCTTGGAACCCTAATTTGAACCATTAATATTAATTTAGATATGTCTAAAGATTTTTCATCACGCCATATTGGTCCCAGAACCAATCAAATTCAAGAAATGTTATCTGAATTAGGATTTTCATCATTGGACGAGTTATCAGATGCTGTTGTTCCACCAGATATTTTATCCAATTCCAGCATCGGGCTACCATCGCCCCTTAGTGAACCAGAAGTTTTAAAAAAATTAAATGAGTTTGCAAACATGAATTCCAATGCTGAATCATTTATTGGAATGGGCTATTATGGGACCATTACTCCAACAGTCATTCAAAGAAACATATTGGAAAATCCAGGATGGTACACCCAATATACTCCATATCAATCAGAAATAAGCCAAGGCCGGCTTGAGGCACTCTTAAATTACCAGACCATGGTATCCGACCTAACTGGATTGCCTCTATCCAATGCGTCTCTTCTTGATGAAGCAACAGCGGCAGCCGAAGCAATGGTAATGTTCTTTAATAGCACAAAAGAAATCTCAAGATCAATATTTCTTGTTTCCAATGTTTGTCATCCTCAAACAATAGATGTCTTAAGGACCAGGGCTGAACCATTGAACATAGAATTAAAAATTGTGGATATCGACCATTCTAGTTTCAATGAAAATGTTTTTGGTGCTCTTTTGCAATATCCTGATACAAATGGGTATGTAAAAGATTTTACAGCAATATGTGATACTGCACATAAAAATAATGTGTTTGTATGCTTTGCAACTGATCTTCTAGCGCTTACCCTAATGAAACCACCTGGTGAAATGGGGGCAGATGCAGCGGTCGGCAGTGCACAAAGGTTTGGTGTGCCCATGGGGTACGGTGGACCTCATGCTGCCTTTTTCTCAACAACCAATAATTTTAAGAGGAAAATACCAGGGCGCCTCATTGGAGTCTCGATAGATGCACATGGAAACCCTGCATTGCGCATGGCGCTTCAGACAAGAGAGCAACACATACGCAGAGAAAGAGCAACGTCTAATATTTGTACTGCTCAGGTTTTACTGGCCATCATTTCTGGAATGTATGCTGTATACCATGGCCCAGATGGACTTATGACAATTGCAAAAAGAATAAACCGTCTAACCAATCAATTGGCATCATCACTCATTGATGCTGGTTATGAGATCGATCATGATTCATATTTTGATACCATCAGTTTCAAAGCATCAGGGTGGAAAGATAAGGCTACTAAAATGAATTTGAATTTCCGTAATGGCACTGATGGAGTGGTTGGAATCTCATTGGATGAGACAACCACGGAATCACATGTTGATTTGATACTCGAGGTCTTCAATGCAAAGAAAACGTCAAATGAGATCACATCAATATCTGATGAACTATTAAGGAAGACTGATTTTTTGCAAAACGCTGTTTTCAATAATTATCGTTCAGAGACAGAGATGTTAAGATACATGCACAGCCTTGAGACAAAAGATCTCAGTTTGACCACAAGCATGATTCCTCTGGGCTCATGTACGATGAAACTCAATTCAACAACAGAAATGATACCAGTAACCTGGCCAGAATTCGCAAGTGTTCATCCGTTTGCACCGATCGATCAAGTAGAAGGATATCAAATCTTAATCGACGAATTAGGTGACTGGCTCGTACAACTAACAGGGTTTGACTCTATTTCAATGCAGCCAAACTCTGGTGCCCAGGGCGAATATGCTGGGCTAATGGTAATCAGAGCCTATCATAGGTCAAATGGAGATCGCCATAGAAACATATGTCTCATTCCCTCTTCAGCACATGGCACGAACCCTGCTTCTGCTATAATGGCAGGCATGACAGTCGTTGTGGTTGAGTGCGATGAACATGGGAATATTGATGTCAATGATATTGAGAAAAAAGCAAATAAACATAGAGACAATCTATCTGCGGTTATGATAACGTATCCGTCTACGCATGGTGTTTTTGAACCAACAATTAAAAAATTATGCAAGATAACGCATGATAATGGAGGCCAAGTATACATGGATGGAGCAAATCTAAATGCTTTGGTCGGTCTGTGTGAGCCAGGTGATTTTGGAGCAGATGTAATGCACATTAATCTTCATAAAACATTTTGCATTCCCCATGGAGGTGGTGGTCCTGGAATGGGTCCTATTGTCTGCAAAGAACATTTGTCTCACTTTCTTCCTAAACATGTCACGGATCCAAGATCAAATAGTGAATCCATCTCAGCAGTCTCTGCAGCGCCATATGGAAGTAGTAGCATATTGCCCATATCTTGGACATACATAGCAATGATGGGAGAAAAGGGTCTCAAAAGGGCGACCCAAGTTGCAATCCTTAATGCTAATTACTTGGCCACTAAACTAAAGGAGCACTATCCCATCTTATATCATGGCCATAGTGGATTTCATGCACATGAGTTTATCATCGACATTCGGCCCATTAAAGAGAGCTCTAACATAACTGAAGAGGATATTGCAAAAAGATTGATGGATTATGGTTTTCATGCACCTACAATGTCATGGCCCGTTCCAGGAACAATGATGATAGAACCAACTGAAAGTGAATCAAGGTCTGAATTAGATAGATTCTGTGATGCAATGATTTCAATAAGAAATGAGATCAATGATGTGATATCCGGCAAGTTTGACCCCAATGATAATCCCCTAAAAAATGCACCGCATACCATAGAGCACGCGCTCTCAGATGATTGGCAACATGGATACTCCCGTACAACAGCATGTTTCCCAATTCAAGATCAAAAGAAACATAAATATTGGCCTTCGGTTGGTAGAGTTGACAATGCCCATGGAGATCGGAATTTGATCTGTACATGTCCAGACATTGATGAATACAGGGATGGTTCAGACTAAACCTGTAAAATATTGTTGATTTATCTTTCATAATTAAATTTTTGTAAATTTTTCCATGAAACCAACGATCCTTATCATACCTCTCATCATGCTATTTTTATCATGTGATACAAAAGATGGCGCAGATGATGGATCTGTAAACGTAACTATTTCCATTAGTTTCCCTGAAGACCAATCCACAGTAAATGACTCAGTATTGATCCAATGTGAAGTAAGCAATGATAATTTGGTCTCAAAAATAGAACTTTGGGTCGATGGAGACTCAACTGGGATACATGATCTCTCATCACCTTTCTCAGTGATATGGGATACTAGATATTATGAGAATGGATCTCACAGTTTTTTTGTTCGATCATACGACGATCAAGAAAATAAATTCGATAGCGAGACCATTACAGTGACTATCAGTAATTTTCTTGTCTTTTCCACAACCTATGGAGAAGGAGAAACAAATGAATCAGGGCGTTCAATCCTACAAATAGCTGATAGCAGTATTATCATTCTTGGTGAAAATGGAAATGACATATTGCTTCTAAAGTCTGATCGTCATGGGAACGTTGAATGGCAGCAGACCTTTGGCGGAAGCCAATTAGATAGGGCAGACCACATAGAAAATACATCCGATGGTGGATACATTATTTCTGCTACTACCGAATCCTATGGGCCAGGCGGTAAAGATATCTGGTTAATTAAGACCGATCCTTCGGGCCTGATAGAATGGAATACTTATCTAGGGACGCCGTATGATGATAATGCTGGACAAGTCATGGAGACATCTGATGGTGGCTTCATTCTAATAGGTGACCAAGACCGTTTAGGGCAAGGGGATAGCGACATCTGGCTTATTAAAACAAATTCTCAAGGAGATTCACTGTGGACAAAATTATATGGCGGTTCTCAGCCTGATCATGGGTCTGATGTTCTTCCTCATGAAGATGGTGGATTTGTTCTTCTAGGGAGCACAGAGTCACAGGGAAATGGTGGAAAAGACATTTGGTTGATCAAGGTAGATGATGCTGGGAATGAAGAATGGGATCATGTCTATGGAAATGGAAGTGATGACATAGGTCAGTCCATGATCCAGACCAATGATGGTGGTTACATGATAAGATACATCATTGAATCTTATGGAGAAGGCAATACTTCTGTTGGGCTACTGCGACTCGATCCAAGCAGACAAGAAATATGGACAAAAACCATTGGAGGAAGCAAAGGCATTCCTGGAACTTCCTTTCAGAAAGTAGGCAATGAGGAATACATCATGTCTTGTAGTTTATTTGATAATGGTAATAACGCCTACAATGCCTATCTGATAAAAATAAATGATAGCGGGGATGTTCTGTGGGACGCAACATTTGGTGACATCGAGAACGATCAGGCAAGGTCTGTAGTACATACCCACGATGGAGGTTATGCAGTGGCTGGGAGTACAAATAATTTCGGAAATGGAGACAAGTTCACCTCTGACCTCTGGCTCATCAAAACAAACTCAGAGGGATTTTCTGCTAATTTTGAATATTAATCTCCTTTAGTAGAAAATCAATAAAATTTATTTTAACAATAACATTTTCTTGGTCTGACTAAATCCCTTTGATGTCATCTGAGTAAAATAAACCCCTGAAGCAACATCTCTTCCTTGGGCATCGATCCCATCCCAAATTATAGAGTGATATCCATAATCTTGTTCACGATTTACAAGATTGATTATTTCTTGCCCAAGGACATTATAGATGGAGATAACAACCTTAGAGCGCTGGGGAATGGTATAATCCATCCTAGTAACAGGATTAAATGGATTGGGATAATTCTGTCCCAAAGAAAAATTCTCTGGTATGTTTGATAAGATCTCTTGA
Source organism: uncultured bacterium (assembly GCA_964478995.1). Classification (GTDB taxonomy): domain Bacteria; phylum Fidelibacterota; class Marinisomatia; order Marinisomatales; family UBA1611; genus NZWG01. The sequence continues at coordinate 2,335 of CAYZJY010000055.1, read as the reverse complement.
GACATTGCGTTTACATACTCCTGGTCGCCTGCGACAATCTTGATATCATAGGAATGATAAGAGTTATTAGAAATACTCATGCCCTGATTCATTAGGTCTAATGAGATTTTTCTTTCCACTATGTCTACTAGGCCTACATGGAGACCCTCAGGTATGACACTTATGTGATCAGCAGTTAGCAAGACCTCTCTGCCAAGCCGGCCTAATCTCAGATTCCAAACACCATTGAATTCATCCATGCTTCTTATGTCTCTAATATAATCATAGCCACGATTGCCATTTAAGTCCATGGCAATGGATATGCCTTGATCGATCTCTGGATACATCGGAGTATCAAATTTATCATGTGAATCATTTGCATTATTTCGTCTACCAATCTCTGCAGCATAATTGATCTGGTCATCACTTTCTAATTTGATGTTCAGATACCATTCATTCAAAGAGACCGGTCTTGCGGTTGATGAATCTTGTTCTTGAAAAGGCAAAAGGGTCATTGATGCCCTTTCAGCAGTATAGACGGCATAACCATTCCAGGGGTCCAACTCATTTTGAGGACCACTCCATCCCTTTCCTTTTCCAGGTATCCCATATGTGATGGGATCACTGACAAGGCTGTCCTTTGTAAATGTCACAGGAAACGAAAAAGGATTGCTGATGAGATTCCAACCCGCCTCTAGATCCATGACAAAATTATTGAGCGGTAGTGCAAAACTAGTATCTTCTTCAAAGAGAATGGGGTCTTTATATTCGTGCCTGAACCAATATGCGTTTCCTTTCTTTATCCGAGTTGCAATCGAATATGTCTCCTTGACCGGCTCCCACGCATAGAACACATGTCCATCTTCCAATGTAGACGATGCCAATGTGGTATTTTTAAGTTGTGATGGCCAAGACACCAATTTCCATTCGTTTTTATCTATGCCATCGGGATAAGAACTAAAGTCATTATCCATTTTCAACTCAGAATTATTGAATTGAATCTCAGTGCTACCATAATCTGAAGTAGTTGAATAGGACATGTTGTCCATGCTAACTATCCTCGCCCTAAAATTATTTAGATCGATCAATGAATCTGGAATTGAGACTTCGTAATCGTTGTTGCCTACCTGAGACATTGGAAGGATCACCTCCTCTTCGCTCCCACCTACCTGAAGGTGAAGATCTGCATTCCCAATCCCATTCAGATCATAAATGGTCGCTGAAAGGGTTACTGGCTCCCCATTTTTTTCAATGATAGTAGGAAAATAAAATTCTGATATCACGGGTGGCTCAGCTAGGACGTTCTGAGTCACTTTTATGAATCCAGCGCCTACCAAAAAGGAGTCAGAGCTCGCATCTTTAGATACCACACCTCCAATACTATTCATTATGCCCACTGAGTCATTAAGTGTTACACCCTGCCCTATGGGAATATGAGAAAACTGTATCTTGTATTCCTGTGCAACTAGCAGCCCCACAACAAATAACATTAAAAATAATCTAATAATCATATCTATTATTTGATTGATCGGTCTCATTATTGCATCACTATAAAATTAAATACTAAGGCTGTATCAGCGGCCAGAACGCCCCCTGAACGATTAACAATAATGAAATCCCAACCAGTTCCATTAACAACATTAAAAGTATGTACTTCTATTTCATGATCACTTGTACAATTCATTATAACAATATCATCAGTAGTTATTGTATTATTCAAAACTGAGAAGGTTGCAGAATGAGCATCGTCCGCTACTGTAGCATTAGTGGTAAATGTATATTTACCTCTTCGATTATTATTAGCAGTAAGATCTGTGCTACTTGCCTCATCATGGGCGACATTTGAACCTGATGTAGTATTAATACCTTTCGAAGCACTACTGATTGTTAAATCACCACTGATTGTTGCGTTTCCTGTTACATCAACTCCACTTGCAGTTACACTCAGTGTTTCTGTGTTGTTTATATGAGTATTAACCTCATTCGCACTACCAAAAGTAATATACTCTTGAGCTGCATCTGTACCAATCTTTGTGATACCTGAATTTATGATAGAAGTAATACTTGTCTGTGCGGCTGCTACATTAATTGCTAATGTTCCATCTCCTGCTGATGCATCTAATCCAGTTCCTGCTACATCGGCTGCTGCTTCAACTGCAGGTCCACTTGTTCCACCTACTAATATCTCACCATTGCCAGTCATTGCTACTGAACCGATAGCATCTGTTCCACTATCTTGTGAAATCAATACTGCTTTATCAGTTAATGATGTTGTTCCCGTGCCACCCTCTGCTACTGCTAAGGTCGTACCCAAGGTAAGTGCCCCTGTTACCGCTGCATCACCTGTCACGGTAAG
>CAYZJY010000054.1:0-13336 GCA_964478995.1 uncultured bacterium | reverse complement strand
GTAAGCTAATTGATGGTACTGAGTTTGATAGTTCTTATGAAAGAGGAGAGCCTACCGAGTTTGGACTTAATCAGGTCATTAAAGGGTGGACCGAAGGGCTTCAACTTATGAAGGTAGGATCAAAGTATGAATTCTTCATACATCCAAAGATAGCATATGGCTCTCGTCCAAGACCAACAATTCCCGCAAATAGTGTACTTATATTTGAAGTAGAGTTATTGGATATAGTAGAAAATAACAAAAAGTAGGTTTTAGATAATAAAAGTACCCCGGACAGGATTCGAACCTGTGACCCACAGCTTAGAAGGCTGTTGCTCTATCCAGCTGAGCTACCGGGGCATTATTACTAGTTGAAAATTACGATTAAGGGTTTAAGGATAAAATAAAATCTGATTTTCATTTTCAACTTCTGCCAAAATTTTTTCATAAAAATCCCTCGTCGGTGCCTCCTCGAGAAAATTCTTGACAGTTATTAAGGAGAAGTCGTACACTTACCGAGGAGAGAGATAGAATTTTACCTCTATCCACTACCAAAGAACCAATAAAATACTAAAATGGAGGTCTAAAATGGCTGAAGTAGTTGCCAGTACTGGCGTTTCAAAAGAAAAAGGATATCTATATTATCTTGGCAAAGATGGTAATGTATGGCGTTCACAGATGGCTCGTGCCGGAAAAGGTGGCGGTAATGCTGAAAAAGTTGCAGATGCTGGTGTATCTAGAGAATCTGGATATTTGTATTACATAGACAAAAATGGTAATGTTTCTCGTTCACCAATGGCAAGAGGACGTAAATAGTAATTATAACAATCCATTTATAAAAAAAAGGCTCTCAAAATAGAGAGCCTTTTTTTTTATGCAACATTGTATTAAGTTTGCTAAATTTTATCGGTTGATTGTACCAAATAATCCGAGGTAATATCATCCGTATAGAGAATAAACTATGAAAAATATAATAATATATATGGTCGTTCTTTCTGTGATCACTCCTGTGAGTGGGGATGGTCTACAGTTATTTGGCTCAAAAAAGAGTTCAGAAAAAGAACGGAGTAATGAGAGTAGTGAGCAGCGTCGAAGCAGCGATGAAATGACTGAAGATTATTCAAGCACTGAGGTAACAACGACAAGAAAAAATATTGAATCCGTCATACCCGTAAAAAGGATTCCAAGTGGTTGGGTCTTCCGGGATGAACTTTTGGCTCCATGGGAATCAAATTTGCCAGCAGTACTTTCAATCATACCTGATACAACGGTTGAAGTTGTCTACCATGATGATAATAGGACCACTCGTGAAGGGTTTGTATTACCAATTAAAAGGGCATCGGTTGAGTTTCAGTATACATCTAGGCTGACCCATGAATTGATCATGCTTGAGTTTGTCAATGTTGATTTTATCTATAGTACCACTAACAATAATGATTCGCATTTCATCCTTGAAGGCATAACTAAGAAAATAAAATTGAAAGATACTGGCTTTCCTCAATTAGCCTCATCTGATATCATAAAGCACAAAGTTTTGATGGAATATGGAACTCCAAAGGAATTTGATGGTGTTTGGCATATATATGAGGATGTTAATTCAACTTATAAAGTGCGTGAACTAGATGAACGAAACATAAAGGTTGAATTAAAGAGTCTTAAAGTTGTTGACAAATTGGAAAAAGCGATAGATGATACCTATTCAAAACAAGGTATTGAATATAAGAAACGCTTAATGGTACAAGGCATAGACATATAAAATTGTGTTAATGATTCTTATTGAAAGAAGGCCTTTTTTAGGCCTTTTTTTGTTTCTATTATCATCAATATTATTTGGTAATAATACCCATGACCCAATTATCTCAATTATTGAGATAAGGGGAAATATTAAGACACATGATTATATTTTAGAGCGTGAGATTGTTCATCCCCTTGATCATCCTCTCGATAGCACAATTGTAATCGAAGATAGGAATCGCCTCGAGAACTTAGGACTTTTTAGTGAGACCACTTGGCAAGTAGTCCCTCTTGAAAACGGTACAGCAAAATTGAGTTATGTTGTAGTTGAATCAATCCACAGAACACCTCCATTGGTATTGCCTACCTATCAAGAAGATACAGGGTGGTCTTTAGCTGGAGGATGGGTCATCAATAACTTTAGAGGTAGAAATCAATTTTTAGCTTTGGGGGGAAGTATTGGTGGTGAGTATACCTATGGTTTCAATTTTACCGATCCTTGGATGTTTGGCGATCATATCTCTCTATCTTTCAATATAGGTCGTACCATATCTGATCATAGGTTTTTAGATAGGACACTGGATGTAAATAGTTTATACGTCAATTTGGGAAAATGGTATGGAAAGACCATTAAAACCTCATTAGGTGTTGAACTTGAGACAAAACTCCTCTTCAATGACCAAGATGAGGATAATTTTTTCTACATTGGTGCAACTGGAAACTTGAAGTATGATACAAGGGATATATATTGGAATCCCGGTGAAGGAGTTTTATTTAGTCAAGACATATATCATAGAGAAGGCATTGAACCACAAGATTGGCGGATCATGCTTTGGTCACAATCTTATTCCTGGTACATGAAGATCAATCAAAAAGGAAAGAAACGTGTTCTAGCCTTTAATACAACTCTTAATAGAAAACTAGGTAATAAAGATGATCTCTGGCTTGATTATTTTGGAAATTCTTCCACAATACGTGGATGGTCATTGCCTGATCCCGATCTGTATTATTCAGTCAAGGAACCTTTTAGATTTGGCCATGAATCAATTCTAATGTCTCTTGAGTTAAGGCAAGAGTTAATACCTAAACATGCAACACCATTAGGCATTGAATTTGGACTTGCCATTGTATTGTTCTCAGATGTTGGTGTAATTGCGAATGATTGGACTAATTTGAGAGAGCAGTTGCCAATGCATGGAGTAGGAACTGGCATAAGAATTCCTTTCCCCATGGTAGGTGTAATAAGAGTTGATTATGGTTATGGTTATAGAGATGGAGTCTGGAATTCTGGTTCAATCCACTGGGGAATTGGACAAAAGTTCTAACTTATTTTTTATTCTAAGGTAGGGGGTTTCTATCTGGTGCAAGAAGTCCACCAGATATGATTGTCTTCAGCCCCTCTTCAACAGTCATCCCCGTGGGAATGGCATCTGCTTGGGGAATCATTAAAAAGAATCCAGAGGTTGGATTAGGCGTCGTAGGAACGAAAAGATGATAATAGGGTATGTCATCCTTGTTTTTTGATTCACCACTTATAAAGGCCATTGTCCATAAACCTTTTCTTGGATACTGTATGTATACTACACCTTCAAAAGCATCAGTTGTCCCTTTTGTGAACGTATCTGTAATTTGTTTCAGTGTGGTATAGATCATGTTTACGATCGGCACTCTCTTAACAATACTTTCCCCAATGTTGAAAATTTTCTTACCTAAGAAGTTCGTTACTATCAAGCCTAGAACATAGATGAGAACAACAGTTAAAATGATTCCTAAACCTGGTATGTCTAATCCAAATTGTTTCAATATGGGGCCAGACATCTTTTCAAGGCTCTCAAAAAGAAATTTTATTACGACATAGGTCAAGTACAATGGTAATAAGGTAGCAAGCCCTGCAAATAATTTTGATCTAATTGACTGAGTTATTGAATTCATGACATGTTAAAGTTAATTGACCTAATATTTTATTGAAAGATGCTCTTCAATTATTGAGAAATATTTGTTTTTTCGTGTCTCAGGAGAAAAGATTTCTTATCTAAACCCCCTGTATATCCACCTAATGTTCCTTTAGATGAAATAATCCGATGACACGGTATGATTATGGCTAGTGGGTTCCTTGAGTTTGCAGTACCCACTGCTCTTAATGCTTTTTCATTGCCTGACATTTTAGCAATTTCTGCATAAGAGGAAGTCCTGCCATATTCTATTTTTTGAACTTGTAACAGTACCTTTTTATAAAATGGTGGGACATCTATTTTTAATGGTATTGTGAATGATCTTCTTTTGCCATCAAAGTATTCATTTAACTCGAGTGATACTTGTTTTTCGATAAGGGACATTCTCCTTGATATTATTTTTCTATTTTGATTGGTCTCGCTCATGAACTGGACCTTGCATAAATAGTCTTTAACTGTATGTATTTCCAATATCCCAATGGGGGTTTCTATCAATGACATGTCATTCATGGCTATTCATTGTGCTCTTTGTAGACTATGTATGAGGCAGTTATTCTAAATCTTATGAAAAAAAAGCCCCTAACAATGGATAGGGGCATCAATAAAAGATAGAAGATTAAATGAATCTTTAATTTGGTTTATCCATTTTTATGACTACTGGGCTAGCAACAAAGATGCTTGAATAAGTACCAATGATGACACCTATGATCATTGCGAATGAAAATGCATGGATCACTTCACCTCCTACAAGGAATAAGATTAGAACTACCAAAAAAGTAGTCAGTGATGTGACAATTGTTCTACTTAGTGATTCGTTGATGCTTTGATTGATCACAGACCTCATTGATGCACCTTTTGATGCTTTTACATTTTCACGTACTCTGTCAAAGATAACAATTGTATCATTAAGGGAATACCCGACAATTGTCAAGAACGCTGCGATTACTGCTAGCGATATCTCATATCCTAGAACTGAAAATACGCCCAGAGTAATTAAGACATCATGGGTCAATGCTGCAATAGCACCTACAGCATACTTGAATTCAAACCTGATTGAAATATAGATCAGTATAAAACCTAGAGCATATAGGATTGCCAGAATTGCATCGCCACTTAACTCTGCTCCAACCTTTGGGCCAACCTTATCAATGGATAAAATAAAATCTTGTTTTTTCTCTGGCATGAATTCAGGATATACAGAAGCCAGACTTTCAGCAACTCTATTTGAAAATCGAGGAGGCTCATTCTCAAGACTCGCAAGGCGTATGGCCACATTGGTCTCATCACCAAAGTGCTTTATCTCTTCCTTGCTAAAATCAAAAGTTTGGCCATCAATGGAAACCTCTGCCATTGATGATCTTATTTTATTGATATCGACTGGTTCAGTAAAATTTACAGCAACCAAAGTACCGCCTTTAAAATCAATACTGAGTTTAGGTCCGCCATTCATGATAATTGATGTAGTTCCGATTATGATGAGAATTGCTGATAGGCACCCAGCGAGGAATGTTCTACTCATAAAATCAATTTGTGTCTCTTTTATAATTCTCATGATCAAATACTTAATTTCGTTAAAGTTCTATTAGATACGTAAGCGCTAAAGATGGTCCGAGTTATGAAAACGGCCGTGAACATACTAATGAGAATACCCCAGAAGAGAACAGTCGCAAATCCCTTGATTGGGCCTGTGCCAAATTGATATAAAACAAGTGATGCGATCAGGGTAGTTACATTTGCATCAATAATCGTAGTGAGGGCACGGTCATATCCTGAGTCAATAGCGGCTTTAGGAGTTTTCCCTTTTCGAAGTTCTTCTCTGATCCTTTCAAAGATAATTACATTTGCATCAATGGACATCCCGACTGTAAGTATGAGTCCTGCAATTCCAGGGAGGGTCAGGGTTGCCTGCAATGATGCTAAAACTGCTAAGACTAGCAGAATATTCCAAACCAAGGCAAAATCAGCAACTGTGCCAGCCAGTCTATAATAGACCAACATGAAGACCAATACAGATGCAAGTCCAATAAGGACTGCTTGAGTCCCCTGAGATATGGAATCTGCACCAAGGCTTGGCCCTACAATACGTTCTTCAATGATGTTTACGGGAGCAGGTAACGCGCCAGCTCGTAAGATAATAGCAAGATCTTTTGCCTCATCCAAATCTGCAAACCCCTCGATCTGTGTTCTACCACCAGGAATCTTTTCTCTAATTGATGGAGCCATGTGAACTTTTTGATCTAGGACAATAGCAATTCTCTCACCAACATTTGCACCTGTGATGCGAGACCAAGTTCTCGAACCCTCAGAGTTCATTGATAGTGATACGACAGGCTGTCCGGCAGAACCGCCTCCTAGTGAACCAAGATCAGCACGTGCTTCATCTACAATTCCACCTGTTAGTTCGGGTTTTTTCTCAAGGTAATACAGTCGGTAGTATTTTTCTGGTGCGTTTGCCGCGATTGTTTCAGCCTGATGGCTTAATAGAAAGTGCCCATTCGCATTTTCCAATGTTGATCTTACTTCTTTACGATCTAATAGTTTTTTGAATGCATATAAATTTTTATCCTCGATTCCCATGTCCCCAGGAATGGCAGATAAGAGCCCTGAAAAAGGAGCTTCTAGAAAAATATCATCAATGGTACTTTCATCTTTATTTGACGGGTCGACATTAGTCTCCGTATCTCCAAAAAGTTCTGATACTGTAGTTGAGCCATCCTCTTTTTTATTTTCGTCTGGTTCTTTTGTATCTTGTTTTATGCTGGTTGCAAGAGTCTCATCATCTTTCAAAACATTATCTAACTGAGTGATCAGTTCATTGGTTACAGCAATATTTTTCACTAAGTAAAATTCAAGTAAGGCTGTGCTTTGTAGTAATGCTCGCGCTCTTTCTGAATCTTGTATGCCTGCTAATTCAACGACTATGCGGTGTTTGCCTTGTTTTTGAATGGTGGGTTCAGATACTCCAAACTGATCGACCCGATTTTGAAGAATCTCTAAAACACGATTGATCGCATCATCTGCCTCATTTTCCAGTGCTGCCATTATCTTGTCTAATGATGCGCCATATTCATGATAGTAGCGAGATAATTTGATACCATCTGTTTTTACATTTTCTTCAAAAACACGAAAAAATTCTTGATTTGGATCAATGGATTGATCCTTAGAATTTTGAATTAGATTTTCAAGTCGATCATCATTCATGGATGCTAGGTTACTGACCAATGTAGGAATGTCAGCTTCAAGCACAATGTACATGCCTCCCTTGAGATCCAGACCCTGCCTTATGATGCGAGATTCGGTTTTCTCAAGTTCACCAGAGGTGCGTAATTCTTCTTTTTTCTCCTCAGACATGTTTTCGTATTCCCAGGTGGGTAGGAGTGCGTATACTGCCCAAGCAAGGATCACAGCAATGATCATGTATCTAGGTGTTAAACTATTTTGCATTTAAAATTCTATATTATATAGTTAAAAAAGCCGGTGAATATACTCTTTCGTCCTTTTGGGTGGCAAGAAAACAGGAAAAAATTAATTTGAGATAATTTCCATCTTTTTTCCAACCTTGACAAATGCATGTATTGCTAGATCCAATTGTTCTTTGGTCATTGCTGCGGAAATTTGTACGCGAATCCTAGCTTGCCCTTTTGGTACAACGGGGAAATAAAATCCAATCACATAAATACCTTCCTTAAGCATTTCATTTGCCATGGTTTGTGCTAATAGAGCATCATGCAGCATGATTGGAACAATGGGGTGTACACCATCTAAGATGTCAAATCCCGCATCTGACATTGCCTTTCTAAAGTAAAGGGTATTCTCTTCCAATTTATCCCGCAGCGAAGTTGTAGACGAAAGCATCTTGAATACTTCCAGACCAGCAGCAACAATTGCAGGAGCTACGGTATTGGAAAATAAATAGGGCCTTGATCTTTGCCTAAGAAGGTCAATGATGTCTCTTCTCCCTGTAGTGAATCCCCCAGATGCACCACCTAAAGCCTTACCGAGTGTGGATGTAAATATGTCTATCTTATCCATGACCTCATGGTATTCACCAGAACCACGACCAGTTTGGCCAATGAACCCAGTAGCATGGCTATCATCGACCATGACCATTGCATCATATTTTTCAGCGAGTACAGTGATCTTGTCTAGTTTTGCTATATAACCATCCATTGAAAACACTCCGTCTGTTGCTATTAACCTAATTCGGGAATTTTGGGTTTCCTTAAGTTTCTCCTCAAGGTCTAGCATGTCGCTGTTCTGATAGCGTAACCTTTGTGCCTTGCAAAGTCTTATGCCGTCAATGATGGAAGCATGGTTCAGGGAATCAGATATCACAACATCTTTTTCACTCAAGATGGTTTCAAATAATCCACCATTAGCATCAAAACATGATGTATATAAAATAGTATCCTCTGTTTTAAAGAATTTGGATATATCTTTTTCTAGTTTCCTATGTATGTCTTGAGTTCCGCATATGAACCGTACTGATGCCATTCCAAACCCATGATCATCCAATGCAGATTTAGCGGCATTTATCAAATTTGGATGATTTGCTAGTCCAAGATAATTATTTGCACAAAAATTCAAGACTCGAACACCCTCTTTTGTCTTTATTTCCACACCTTGTGGCGTTGTTAAAGTTCGTTCAGATTTATATAAGCCCTCTGACCTGATCTCATTTATTATGGTCTTATAATAATTTTTATTATTTTCCACTTACCACTCCAGAACAATCTTCCCGCAATCACCGCTCTCCATTATATTGAAAGCCTCATTGTATTGATCTATGGACATTTTATGGGTTAATACTTTAGAAACATTTAGTCCACTTTTTAACATTTGCGTCATTTTATACCATGTTTCGTACATCTCTCTACCATAAATGCCCTTCACTTTCAATCCTTTGAATATAATGTGATCCCAATTTATTCTTGTTGAATCTGGTAGCAGTCCTAATAGTGCAATCCGTCCCCCGTGGTACATATGTTCCAACATGGAACTGAATGCTTCTGGATCTCCAGACATCTCCAATCCTATGTCAAACCCACTGGTCATGTCTAATTCAGGATAATATTCATGGATTGAATTTGTTGAAACATTGATTGTTTTTGTTGCCCCCATGTCCTTGGCTAGGTTTAATCTAAAATCATTAATATCTGTGATAACTACATTGCGAGCACCAACAAAATTGCAGATTGCCACTGACATTAATCCAATGGGTCCTGCTCCAGTTATCAGCACATCTTCTCCAACCATTTCATAGGATAGGGATGTGTGAACTGCATTTCCAAATGGGTCAAAAAACGCTGCTATCTCCGATGGGACCTCATCATGTATTGGCCATATGTTTGACTCTGGCATGATCAAATATTCTGCAAAGGCCCCATTCCGTTGGATTCCAATTCCCATGGCATCGTGACATAGATGCCTTTTACCTGCTCTACAGTTTCTACAGTATCCACATGTTATGTGTCCTTCTCCAGAAACACGTTGTCCAGGCTTGTAGTGGGTAACCCCAGGTCCTATCTCCTCAACAACGCCACAGAACTCGTGCCCGATGACCAATGGAAGATTCAAAGTTTTTTCCGCCCATTCATCCCATTTATATATATGAAGATCGGTACCACATATTGCAGTATGGGTTACCTTTATTTTAACATCATTCGTACCACATTGTTCTTCTGGTACATCCTCCATCCAAATTCCATGCTCAGGAGAACTTTTTACTAGTGCTTTCATAAATTATATATTAATTCTTATAATTATTCATTACCTAAAGTTAATGAAATTTAAATTGGATTTAATTTCTTAATCTTTTACCAAGGGCATTGGAAAAAGGTATGATAAATTTCGTCCCCTAATTTCATAGTGTAAAAACAAATGTCAAAAATATTAGCATTTACAAATCAAAAAGGTGGTGTGGGTAAGACCACATCAGCTGTTAACGTTGCTTTAAGTTTAGCAGTTACTGAGGTAAAGACATTGTTGATAGACCTTGACCCTCAATCAAATGCCACAACAGGACTTGCAGAATTAATTAAGGATACAAACGGTAACACCTACGACATAATGTTAAAAGGTGATGGTGTCAAGGAAGCCATCACGACTACATCATTTTCTCATTTGGACATTATTGCATCCACGAATGATCTGGTTGGTGCAGAAATTGAACTTGTTAGTGTGATGGCAAGAGAATATCAATTGCAGAAGGCATTAAAGACCATAAAAAAACAATATGATATTATTATAATTGATTGTCCGCCATCTCTTGGCCTATTGACCATCAATGCTTTGACAGCATCAGACGCATTGGTAATTCCCATTCAATGTGAGTATTATGCTCTAGAAGGTTTAGGTCAGTTATTAAATACGGTTAGATTAGTTCAGAGGCATCTGAATAAGAAACTGGAGATAGTTGGCATATTGATGACAATGTATGATGGACGCCTGAATTTATCAAAACAGGTAGTCAAAGAAGTCAACAGCTTTTTTAAGGATAAATTGTTTAAAACTTACATTCATCGTAATGTTCGTTTGAGCGAAGCTCCTAGTTTTGGGAAACCTGCTCTATTGTATGATGCAAATTCCACTGGAGCACAGAATTACATGAGCCTAACTGAGGAGATCCTGCAGCGTGTCAGTTAATAGATTGGGTAAAGGTCTTGAAGCCTTGATCAGACCAGAAAAGGAAAAAAAGAAGCAAACAGCTGCTAAAAATTCCAAAAATAAACCAGGTGTTACTGAGATTTCGGTCAATGATATACGTCCTAATCCTAACCAACCCAGGCGCGACTTTGACCAACTTGCATTAGAAGAACTTGCAAACTCCATAAAGCAGAAAGGTGTGGTAACCCCTATTACGGTGCGCACGGTGGATTCGGGCTATGAGATCATCGCTGGTGAGCGTCGATGGAAAGCATCTAAGATCTCAAGAAAGCGACGTATTCCTGCATATGTCATCAATGTGAAAAATGATGCGGAAATAATGGAGATCTCTCTGATTGAGAATATTCAAAGAGAAGATCTCAACGCCCTAGAGGAATCTGAGGCATATGCTGTCTTGAATTCAAAATATGGTATGTCCCACAATGCAATTGCAAAGGCTGTTGGGAAAAAAAGAGTTACCATTTCAAATTCTTTACGATTATTAAAATTGCCAACTGAGATTCGAAAGAGTTTGAGGAAAGGGGATATATCTGCAGGACATGCTCGTGCCATCCTACAAGGGAAAACAGTTTCTGAGATGATAAAGGCATGGAAAAAGATTATTGATGATGATCTAAGTGTGCGTTCAGCCGAGTCTTTATTTAAAAAACAAGTTCACTCAAAGAAAAAAAAGAAGGTCAAAGGGACTGCCCCGCAGATCATGGCTATTGAAAATAATTTAATTGAAATATTTGGTACTAAAGTTAAACTCAAGCAAGGGAAAAAAGGAGGTAGCATAGAAATCTCTTACTATTCAAATGAAGACCTTGATAGAATTATTGAACTCATTGAATCAATGCAATAATAATGGCATGAGATCAAATAAATATACAGTTATGTTTATTCCTGAGGATGAGATGAATGCTCGTTCTCACCATGTTTCAAAAAAGAGTTTTCTTTTGGCTATTTCAAGTTTGGTTTTATTAGTCGCCTCTAGCATAATTGTAATGGTTTATTTTATTCCTAAGATCACGGATTATCATAGAATTAAAGACCAGCATGGCCAATTTGTATCTGAGCGAATGAAGGTGCTCAGCCTAACCAGAGACTTAGAAAGAATTAAGCAAATGGATGAATTAGTTCGAACTTCATTGGGCGCTACTTTGGATTTGGACCCAAGGCCTGAAATCATAGACTCATCGTCTGGGATGTTCCATGTCTCTGATAGGCAGGTTTCGTATATTGAAAACATTCCCTCTGTGGTGCCGATTAATGGTTATGTAAGCCAACGATCTGATAATCCTGGTTTGTTCATTAAGACAGCGCATAATGGTATTGACATTGTTGCAAAGGAAGGATCACCAATAATGGCCTCAGCATCTGGTGTTGTGGTCTTCTCTGGTTGGACATATGAATCTGGTAACATGATCATACTTTATCATGGTGATGATTACTTCACTCATTATGGTCATAACAAAGAAAACCTGAAGGAACAATTGGATATTGTTGAACGTGGTGAGGTCATAGCATTGGTTGGAAATACAGGAATATCCTCGGGTCCACATTTACACTTTGAGGTTTGGCGTGAGTTCGTACCCCTAGATCCTTTTTTATTTTTCCCAGAATATAATGAATCAGATCTAACTTTAACCAATGAGTAAGATAAACTTCCAAAATGTTCATACCATGGTTGGTGCAGATGCGAACATTGAAGGCCCAATAAGTCTTAATGAAGGAATCATCATCTATGGGAAAGTCAATGGTGATGTAAATACTAAAGGCCCTGTACGGGTTGCCCAAAATGCTATTGTAGAAGGGAACATAACAGGTAGTGATATTCGAGTAGGTGGCACTGTGACAGGGAATGTTCATTCTGATGGGCAAGTAGTACTTGGAAAAAAATGCATGCTCAAAGGCGATATTATTTACAGAAAATTACTTATTGAGGATGGTGCCCAATTCGAAGGTAAATGTGATATTATCGAGTCTAGAAGTGAATCTTGAATTTGATCACTGATTAAATGACAGAAGATCAAGATAAAAAAAAATCTGATATCTCTAGGTCTCTTAATTCATTCCAAAAAATAATTAGGCAGTCTGGACCAGCTGCGACTGCATCATATGGCCTTATCGCATCCATCTTGATCTTTACCTATGCTGGATGGTACATTGATGAGTTGAATGATTCATCACCCATGGCGATCATTGCTGGCTTATTCATAGGCATGGTCATTGGTTTCTATCACCTTATCAAGGCAATGCGTACAAATAAGTATTGAAGTTATTTTTTCAAGGTATCTCTGTTTCAGTGGTTGTCATGGTCGCTTTAGTCATTATGATTAGTGATCATGCATTTGAATTATTCATGGGTTGGTTACTACCATCATTGGCGGGTATTATTACAATGTATTTCATTAATCTGTCTTCCAGGCAGGATTCTATTACCCTGACCAAGACAATCGCCAAGGGATTTGCATTGAAAATGATCTATTATGGCATGGCAATTCTATTATTATACAAATATAGTTCTTTTCAACCCATTCCATTTATTTGTAGTTTTTCCGGCTTTTTTATGGGGCTTCATGGACTTGAAGCGGTTATAATCAAACGTATTTCAGAAAAATATATTACCACCTAAATTAAAGAAATAAGGGAATGATCGCAGCAGCAAGCCATTCATCTAGCAGTGTGATGGAACAAGTAGGACCAAATATCATCCATCACGTATCAAATTCTGATATATCTCATCCTATCATTCACTTACCAACATTATTTGGAATTGATTTTTCAGTGACAAAACATGTTTTCATGCTTTGGTTGGTCGCTTTGATCGTAGGCGTTGTAGTAATAGTTCCCATAAGGAAATTTTTGAATAATGAAAGCAAAGTACCCAAGGGCTTGATGAATGCCATTGAGACTATTGTAAAGTTTATTAGAGATTCCATAGTGAGACCAAATGTAGGAGATAAATGGGTCATGACATGGTCGCCAGTGATCTTGACGTTCTTTTTCTTTATCCTATTTGC
>CAYZJY010000053.1:0-13360 GCA_964478995.1 uncultured bacterium | reverse complement strand
TCTGCTTCTGACCACATGTGAAATGATAGAGAGTCACTCAGCCATTCTCCACCACTTGAAAAATCAACTGCTGGTGTCATGTTAAATCCACCTCCTGACCATACCTCTTCTTGGACATAGGTAAGAGCATTTGTCCCTTCATCGTATCCGCCACCTTCAGTAACATACATCTGAGCCCCACCCCATGAGAATGGATTTCCCCAAGCAGGGGGAGTGCTCATTCCGTTGAAGATGACAAGGTCTGTCCCTTGGTAACCGGTCAAAGTGAAATTATCAAGTACGATAGTACCCGAGGAACTATTACCTTCACCTGCCCCGCCAATGGAGAATTCAAAATGAAAACCACCGATCGCATGCAGATCGAGTTCTCCATCATCCGAATCACCGGCCCAACCGGTCAAGTTAAAACCACCACCATCCCAAGAATCATTCCGCACTAGTGGCATTGTGATCGTATTCCAGCCTGGTTCATTATCCAAGACATAGACAAAGGAATAATAATACTCTCCAAGGCCCACATATGAATCATCGGTGATACCTGCATAGTCACTAAGATTGAGTCTCAAGTGAACTGCGCCAGCCTCTGACTGCGGCGTATTATAATAAGAGAAAGATATGGAGTCATATCCCGTCCAATCATAGGTGCCACCTGTTGCAACATCTGGATGAAGATGATACACTTTTGCATATCCACCCCAAGATTCGATATTATGTGCACTATAATCTAATTGCAAGGCCATGCTTCCTTCATCAACCGGGTCAGTCGCATAACTGACATTCACATAACTTAATGCTGGATCTGCATTTGCAGAGATATCATAGTCCCAATAACTGGTATCAGGCTCTGTCTCAAAATTGTCAATTACTTGTCCGTACATCAAGACCGGCAGTGAAAAAATAAATATCAATGAGATCAGTTTCTTCATTTCATTAACTCCTTATTTGTTTTTAGTTAAATTAATTTTAATTCGATGCTAATGTAAGCAACAGGTATATCCCAACGGTGGAAGCCATGATCGCATAGGATGCCTTCTTCGCATACTTCCATGGTGTCATGTTCACTGGTGCAGGATCCCTTTCCTCACTTGCTGCAATCTCTGCTTCACTTTTTGGATATAAATACCCAATGAAAAGCATTACCATTATGGACCATGTGAAACTAATAAAATACATATGGAGCCAGTGCAGATTTTCTATCGGGAAAAACACAAAATAAGCATATAACAAAAAACCCACTACCATACCTACTTTTGCCCCTATGGCGGGTATATGTTTAGTAAAAATACCCAGTAAGAATATTGCAATAATTGGAACACTATAAATACCATTCACCTTTTGCAAATAGGTAAAAATGGATTCCATCTGGGCCAATAATGGTGCAATAATAATGGATGCCACCGCAAGGATAATCCCGAAGTTCTTTCCTGTCTTGACTATCTCATCATCTGAAGCACCTACATTGATGTAGCCCTTGTAGAACTGCAGGCTAAATAAAGTTGAGGCACTATTCAATGCGCTATTGAAAGAACTTAGGATGGATCCCAAGAGAACTGCAGCAAATAAACCTATGGACCAATCCGGTAACACATGTTTGACAACGGCCCCATAGACCTGATCCTGTTTTGTTATGACCAAAGCATTTTCACCAAACATGGTTATGTCGGTCAAATGTAGTGCGATTATTCCAGGTAGACATAGCATGATGGGACCAACCAATTTCATGGCTGATGCAAAAAGAACACCTTTTTGTCCCTCAGCAAGACTCTTGGCCGCCATGGCACGCTGCACGATGACCTGATTTGTAGACCAGTAAAAAACCTGTATGAACATCATCCCCGTTAAGAGCGTGGGCCAGGGAACGGATACAACTTTCTCGTCAATATTTGTTTGGGTCAATACTGCAAGGTATTCAGGCTTTGAGTTAAAAAGAGTTGAAAGGCCTGCGAAAAAAGACCCATCACCAAGTTTAGCAAGAGCAAGAGCAGGGATTGCCAATCCTCCGATCAAAAGTCCAATGCCATTCAAGGTATCACTCACAGCAACTGATTTCAATCCACCAAAGATCGCATAAGAACTGCCAAGCACACCAATGGTTGCAGCGATCATCCATATGGGGTATTCCAAATCGAACATTCCCTTTAGTGCAAGTGAGCCTGTATATAGTACAACTGGCAAAAGGACCGTCACATATCCAAATAAAAACAAACCCGATACCATGGATCGGGTCATCTTGTCAAATCTTTTTTCTAAAAAGGCTGGAGTTGTGGTAAACCCACTTGCAAGATATGTGGGAAGAAAGATCAATGCTGTTACAATCATTGCAAAAGCAGCCAAAGCTTCCCAAGCAACACCAACAAGTACCTTGTCTCCAAACACGTCCCCATTCAAACCTACCAACTGTTCAGTTGATAGATTCGTTAATAATAGTGATCCAGCAACTACTGGCCAACTCAAGGCACGGCCACCTGTGAAATATTCTTCAGTGGCGTTATCAGATCTCTGCATTTTCTGTACGATATGATATGTGAAGAAGGCAACCGACGCGGTTGCGAGTACAAAACTTAGAAGGGCAAAATTATCCATGGTCTATCTTCTCAAGGTATAGCACATAATTTACAATGTTCATTACATGCTTATTCAAGGTAAGGTTTGTTGATTTCCAAGTAAACCTAACTTTAAAAAATAAAACTATGCAAATTATTTTTATAAACTTTAAATTTTTTTGCAAATGAAGATTAAACTTGAAGACATAGCAATCAAATCTGGTTATTCAGTGGCAACCGTTTCCAGGGTACTTTCTGGTAAGGCAAAAGGTAGGTCACAAAGCGTCTATGACATCATCCATACGGCAAGGGACCTCGGCTATAAGACATCCTCTAATCAATACAGAAACATAGATATTCCTCTTGATGTTGCCTTGGTCACACAACATGATGCAGAAGAATTTTATTCATGTCTCTATGAAAGTTTTGACAGGAAAGCATCAAAAATGAATATCCAGATCAGCATTCATTCCGCAAAACATTCTTCTGACCTCGCTGAGCAGATCCATCTGGTCTCCAAATTTCATGATGGCATCATATTGATGGCACCCACACTTGTAAGTGAAGATTATGCGATCATTTTAAACAAGGTAAATAGATTCCCCATTGTATCCATTGCTCCTGTTGATGGAAACATATTTCCGACCATCACATTTGATTCTTACGAAGGTGGAAGATTGGCTGGTGAAACATTGATCAATGCTGGCTTCAAAAGGTTTGGCATCATTACTGGTCCCATGATAAAGTGGGAAGCAAATCTAAGAAAGAATGGCTTTAATGATGCTTTGCGAAAGAGCGGATTTGAAATTGATTGGGAATTCCAAGGAGATTACTCATTTGCCTCTGGGGGTAATGCCTTTCAGGATATCCAACAAAAAGACATCACAAAATTGGGCATATTCTCGTCAAATGACCAAATGGCTCTTGGTTTTTTACATACTGCCTTAGAGAATGGATCAAGGGTGCCTGGTGATTTTGGGATGGTTGGATATGATAACATGCCCTATAGTAAAATATTTTACCCAAAATTATCAACGATCGGTACTGATCTTGATCTTTTGGCAGATGCATCACTTGAATCTCTAAGAGCAAAGATCAAAGATAATAATGACAAAAAAAACAGTTCCACGACCACACTACTTCCAGTGGAAATGGTAAAAAGAAGGACCCACGCATATGAAAACAACATATAGAGCAATCAGTTTGCTGACATTGGCAGCATGCATGAATGGATGTGCAAATACAGACCACGAAAGAGAGATCTTCATCAATGACCTTGTTCAAAAGATGACACTCAATGAAAAAGTGGGCCAAATGACCCAGGTGGACAAGAGAATGTTAGATAGTGATGAAGATATTGCAAAATATTTCTTGGGGTCCATTCTAAGTGGTGGTGGTTCAGTCCCTGATGATAATACTCCAAAGGGCTGGGTCAACATGGTCAATAATTATCAAAGGCAGGCACTTTCCACACGTCTTAAGATACCACTCATATATGGCATAGATGCTGTACATGGTCATAATAATGTTGTAGGTGCAACTGTATTTCCTCAGAACATTGGTCTTGGCTGTAGCAATAATCCAGAATTGATATATCAGGTGAATCATGCAACAGCAGTAGAGGTTGCTGCCACAGGATTGCATTGGACATTCTCACCTTGCATTACCGTGCCACAAGATGATCGTTGGGGTAGGCAATATGAAGGCTTTAGTGAGTCCACTGAGATAGTGACCAGACTAACCCATGCTGCCATAACAGGCTATGAGGATGCTTTGGATATCTTTGATGGAAGACAGATCGCTGCTTGTGCAAAGCATTTCATTGGTGATGGTGGAACCAATTGGGAGACCGGATCACTCAAAGAAGGAATACACACATATAAGATAGATAGAGGAGATACTCGATTGACAGAGGAAGAATTGAGGAAGGTTCATCTACCACCCTATCTAGAAGCGGTCAAGGCAGGCGTCAAAACAGTGATGATCAGTTTCAATAGTTGGAATGGTGTAAAGTGTCACGGCAGTAAATACTTGATCAATGACCTCCTCAAGACCGAACTGAATTTTGAGGGACTTGTGGTCACTGACTGGGCGGGAATTGATGAGATTCCAGGAGATTATAAATCTGACATAATCACTTCGATCAATGCAGGAATTGACCTTGTCATGGTCCCTGGTTCACTATATGGTCAAAACCATTATAAGACCTTTATTGAACTATTGATAGAGGCAGTTGAGGAAGGCTCAATCCCCATGGCTAGGATCGATGATGCGGTAAGGCGGATATTACTTGTAAAACATGACCTAGGTTTATTTGAATCTCCATATGGGAAAATTGAATACGCAAGCCAAGTTGGCTCTGAAGAGCATCGTAGGGTTGCCCGCGATGCTGTAAGAAAGAGTATGGTATTAATAAAAAATGAATCAAATATCCTGCCTCTTAAAAAGAATGCAAATCTTACTATTGTTGGATCTGGTGCTAACAATCTAGGAATGCAAAATGGTGGATGGACCGTTGAATGGCAAGGGAAGATCAGACCAGACTTTAAAATACTTGATAAGAATGGCAATGGTACCATCAAGCCCAAAGAGGTCAATGCCTATTTTAAAGAGATATACGATTCAAAATACGATTCTGGTACCGCAGACTCATTCTTTAAGAACATGGACAAGGATTCAAATGGATCTGTCAATCAGAAAGAATTCCAAGAATACGAAAAATCATCTCCATTTCAGCCCAATGGAACCAGCATACTAAACGCAATACTGGAGGCCTCGGATGAAAGTGAACTGGTCACCTATGACCCAAGTGCAAATAACTTATCCAAAGAGGATATTGTGATCGCAGTGGTCGGAGAATATCCATATGCAGAAGGATATGGAGATAATCCATCCATTGAACTCAATAGTTATGATAAGGCTGTACTTGAAAGATGTTATGAATCTGGAAATCAGATGATTGTCATCATGCTGTCAGGCAGGCCATTGATCATCAACGATCATGTAAAAAAGTGGAATGGATTCATTGCAGCATGGCTACCTGGGATGGCAGGAGAAGGAGTATCAGATGTGGTTTTTGGTGACTATTCACCAACGGGGAAACTTAGTTTCTCATGGCCTAGAGACACTGGTCAATTACCCTTGAATGAAGGCGACTTAAACTACGACCCACTTTTTCCATTTGGACACGGACTTACCTATTAACTAAAATACATGTCCAACTGGATCAATGATCAATGCGATATTTGAATAAATTAGTTTTTCCACTATTTCTTTTCTCATTTATTAATGGGCAGTCAGTCCGATTGAATGAGATTGTCTCTAGTAATGGAGATAACCTATATGACGAAGATGGCGATACCCCAGATTGGATCGAATTGCATAATCCAACTGATGAGATCATCGATCTATTTGGATTTGGAATTACAGATGACCCACAAGACCTATCTAAATGGACGTTTCCCTCCGTTGAACTAGGCCCAAATGAATTCCTTGTCCTCTTCGCATCTGATAAAGATAGAAAAGAACACGTGGTTCAATGGGATGCAAAGATCGACTGGGGTGATACTTGGTCCTATTGGATAGGAACCAGTGCTCCCATAACTGACTGGGAACTACCTGAAACAAATCTTGATTTTTGGTCAACAGGAGAAAGTGGATTTGGCTATGGTGACAATGATGATAATACCGAAACACCACAAGTAATGAGCGTTTATGTTAGGAAGGATTTTGACATTGATGACCCATCCATCATACAAAAAGCCTTATTCCATGTTGATTATGATGATGGCTATGTTGCTTATCTCAATGGAGTAGAGTTCTCACGCAGAAATCTTGGTGAACCAGGTTCAACCGTTTACCATGATACTCCAGCCGCAGCTCTGCATGAGGCAGAGATATATTCTGGAGGATTTCCTGAACAAATAAACATAGATCTAAGTTCTTTCCCCATATTGGAAGGCACAAATACATTAGCAATTCAAGTCCATAATTATACAAATAACTCCTCTGACATGAGTTGCATTCCTTTTCTAACTCTTGGGTACGACACTGCAATTGATGACATATCTGATCCAAACGAGTTCATGGCAATACCAAATTCTTTTTTACATACAAACTTCAGGATCAGTTCTGATGGTGATAGCATATTGATCAGTGACCCTGATGAGATCATTATGGATTCAATCGTGATTGGGAGCATCGATACTGACATGTCATTTGGAAGATTTCTTGAAAGCGACTATTGGGCATTATTTAATGAGCCAACTCCAGGGTCTTCAAATTCTACCACATCGTATCTAGGTTCATTAGCAGCACCTGAATTCTCATTGGAATCAGGCTTCTATGATCAAAACCAACTTTCCATTGAATTGACAAGCATGGATGAAAATGTATCGATCCATTTCACTACTGATGGTAGAATCCCCACCACCTCCGATCTAGCATACGATTATCCAATTACCATTACAGCAAATACCGTATTGAGGGTTCGTACTTTTCGAGATGGCTGGGTTCCATCTGATATTGGGACAAAGACATACATGGTTGACGAAGACCCTCCAGTTGAACTTCCTGCCATATTCATTTCAACGGACCCAAACAGTTTCTTTGATGAGGATACAGGAATGTATGTGATGGGGCCAAATGCCGACACATGGAACTTCCCTTACTTCGGCGCAAATTTTTGGGAGGACTGGGAGAGGCCCATACATTTTGAGATATTAGAGATCGATGGTTCAGGATATGCTGCAGATGCAGGTACAAAGATATTTGGAGGTTGGAGTAGAGCATTTCCACAAAAATCTCTCTCGATCTTCTCTAGGAGTCATATTGGTCCAAGTTCATTTGATTATCAATTGTTTCCTGAATCTGACATTGATAGTTATGAGGCATTTGTACTTCGTAATTCAGGAAACGATTGGGAGTCCACTGTTTTAAGAGATGGCTTCATTACCAGTTTAACAGAAGGCCTAGACATTGACCATCAGAGATATCGCCCAGCAGCATTATACATAAATGGTGAATTTTGGGGCATACAAAACATAAGAGAAAAAGTTAACGAACACTTTTTATCATCAAATCATTCGATCTCCCCAGATCACATTGACCTTTTGGACATACAAGGTGTATATGAAGAAAATATCGTCCATGGTACAAATGCAGATTACAAGATACTGATCAATTATTTAGACACGCAGGACATGAGCGACCCCATTGTCCAAAATGCGATCGAAAATTGGATAGATATTGATTCATACATGAGTTATCAAGCATTCCAGATATTTGTGGATAATAGGGATTGGCCAGGTAATAACATTAAATTTTGGAGAGACCACCGAGTTGGAGGGAAATGGCGGTGGATACTCTATGACACTGACTTTGGTTTTGGTATCTGGGATCCCACTGCTTATAATTTCAATACCTTGGCATTTGCACTAGATCCATACGGGCCCGGCTGGCCAAATCCTCCTTGGAGCACATTCGTATTTAGAATGCTTATGGAGAATAACCATTTCAAAAATTCATTTATAAATATTTATTGTGACATGCTCAATACCATTTTCATGCCAGAATTCTTGGTTGCGACTCTTGACTCTATCTCAGGAAATATTGAGGACATGATACCCATACATCGTTCTAGGTGGTACAATGATGGAAATTGGCCTAACTCTGCCACTAGTTGGGAATATAGACTAGATGTCATGGAGACTTTTTCCAATTTTAGAAGGCCTAGGGCCATTGTTCATTTAATAGATGAATTTGACCTACCAAATATTTCACAGGTCACCATTGCCATGACCCCTGAATTTGGAGGTTCTGTCAAACTAAACACATTGGACATTTTAGAGACAAACTGGCATGGGTATTACTTTCCGACCGTTCCAATAGAGGTAGAGGCAAGACAGAATGATGGCTTTCAATTCAGTCACTGGCTAGAGTTTCCAGATTCAAACAGAACAATGAAAGTAAATATCTCTGATGGCTTCATGTTGACAGCAGTTTTTTTACCAACTGAACTGACCCCAGGGTCTCTGGTCATCAACGAAATAAATTATAATTCAAGTGATGA
Organism: uncultured bacterium; assembly: GCA_964478995.1. GTDB lineage: Bacteria > Fidelibacterota > Marinisomatia > Marinisomatales > UBA1611 > NZWG01. Next base: position 4,747 of record CAYZJY010000053.1, on the reverse strand, counting down.
TCATGAATCGGGTGACTGGATAGAAATACATAACCCAGGGGAAATGGACCTTGATATTTCTGGATGGAGCTTTAAAGATGAGGACAATGATCATTCCTATGTTTTTCCTGATGAGACCACCCTCCTAAGTGATGGATACATGGTCGTTGCAAATGACCTAGAGTCCTTCTTTGAGCATTATTCAAATGAGACACTTGTCATTGGGCCTTTTGATTTCGGCCTAGGCGGTGGCGGTGACGAAATTAGGATCTTTGACTCTGATGGTCTCATGGTTGATTCGGTTAATTATGATGATGATGAACCATGGCCTTTTGAGCCTGATGGTGATGGACCGACACTAGAATTGATAAACCCTGGTCAAGATAATTCATTAGTAGAATCTTGGTCAAGTTCAACAGATCATGGCTCTCCTGGTTCACAGAACACAACCTACCTCAGCAATGATGATTTAGAAGAAAACATACCAACAATGCACGCTTTGATGCCTGCATATCCGAATCCATTCAATGGTGCAGTGACCATACCATTTGAACTTTCATCCCCCATCAACACAACCATAACAATATTTAACGTACTTGGCGAAAAGGTAATGGAGTTTCCATTAGATAATTTTGGTACTGGCAGACATTCGATCAAATGGAATGGCGAAAATAAGTTAGGCATGCGTGTTGGGACTGGAATTTATTTTGCAAAACTTGGGTTGGAAAGAACTAGCAATATGCAAAAATTAATCTACCTTAAATAATTATAACCCTTCCCTTCTTTCCTATTTCATTTATTGATTCATAAGTCAATATATTTAAGCAAACTCTGAATGATCACATAATGAAATGGATAATAATATTCTTTAGTTTATACATGTCAAGCATGTCCTATGCTAACATTATCCATGAGGTTGGGTCATTATCCGACTTCATATTAGGTGAATCGCCAAACTCATCATATGATAACTGGTTAAGTCATGTAACAGAAGGCATCGCTGATGAAGGGTTTAATGATTACGGTCCAGACTGGCTTGATGTTCAGACCAATGGATTTGGAAACTATGAAAGATTAATTGAAGGAAGTCCAACACTAGACTATTGGGATAATATTTTTACAGGGTTCATTGCGGGTGATACAACACTTGTAGATTCTTTATTGCAAGACTCAATTGCATCATTTTTTTATGAGTTGGTCGTTTTTCAAGACACGTTACATGACCAAACATTTCATATAATTAGGGAACAACTTGACACAAGCATCATAGACATAAATCAACCAGAAAATGATGCAGATGATGTTGTAGGTGGTTTTCGAAATAGTTGGGGAATGTTTGTCATCAACCCCTCTGCTTCTAGAGAACAGGTCATTGTTCAAGTACCACATCCCTGCGATGACTTCATCGCTCCTTATGTTGCTCTTGACCTGTTTCTAGAGATCAACGCCTATGCATTCATGATAAATGGAGCAGGAAGAGAGGTTTCCTGGACTGAGGTTGGCAATTATTCAAATAGCAAGTCCTTATCCGATCCGGTAAGATATCCACATACTATTTTTCAAAGATTTCAAGAAGTTGCAGTTCATCCCCTCATTGGGACAAATCCACATTGGCCTCTTGTCTTTGCAATACACAGTTTTGATAATGGGACACACCTAGAACGTAAATCGGTAATTCTAGCCGCTGGAGCACAAAATCCATTAACCAATAAACCAATCCGAGATATTACTGATGATTATTTTGACATCATTAACTTCACTGAGGAGTTCCCTATATCTAGTGGACAATTCACTAACCCCTCTCCTCTTCATGTGACTGACTATTATGAGGTTTTTTATGATGATCAATGCATATATGATAATGGTTCAGAGGAATTCCCCATTACATTGGCAACAGAGTTAAAAGGTCCTTCAAATGGAATACAGATGATGGATCTTCAATCTCAAGTAAATGGATATTCTGTTTACGAGCCATGGATACATGTTGAATTGGATGAGAAACCCATGCTCCTTGATTCTATGGGTATTTCCGATGAGATAGCCTATGGACAAGGGTCTTATCCAACAAACATTGATAATTTTTCCATGATAAGAGAATATTACCAACCATTCATTGATGCTTTGGAACTTTACATATCTCATTGGGAATCAGTCCCTGACCAAGAATCTCCCGATTCAATTGAATTCATCAGGGCCTATAATGTGGATAATTCAGACGAGGCATACCTGACCTGGACACCCGTACATGATACTAATTTTAAATCATTTCAATTTGAGGCAGATCAAGATACGTTTTTTAATTCTCCAACTTTTTTTGACCTTGATGACCATGCGCAATTACAATACATGCGTCAGGACCATCAAACACTTTCTGGTTTAAACAATTCACAACAATGGTGGTTCAGGATACGTGGAGTGGACTACTTTGATAATGCCGGTCCTTGGTCACAAGCAGTGTCCAACCTACTCCCAGGTCACAGCCTTCCTGATACTTTACTAAATTTTGAGCATGGGAACCTTATTCAAAGCATTCCAAATGAAGATATCGATCAAGAGGACTATGCCATAGATTCCTTGAATACGATTCCTGGCAATAGTAATAGTTTCGTTCTTTTTGGCAATACTTGGAAATCAATAGAGATTGAACCATTTACTCCTGACTCAGGAACCATTCTACAAATTTTTGCAAGGATCGATAGTGTGTCAGAGATCCAGGCGATCGGATTCTCAAATGATGATCAATCCATTCGTTACTCTTTTTCGGGGCTGGAAACCTTAGACATCGAACAATGGATACCTGTCTACCAAGGGTCTCATGAGGTAGGTAATTGGAATTCTTACAGATTACCGATGGGAAATGACTGGTTGGCTTGGCATGATTCTCTGGCATCAATAAATAAAATTGAATTTATCAATGACCATGATGATACAAGTAGTTCACCTGGAAGTATTCATTTTAGCATGATTAGAGACATCACTGCTGATCTCCCAATTGACCCAGTTGTATCTATCAACTATGAATTAGGAAATGTACGTAATCAGAATCATGGTCAAATGGTATCCGTCTCATTTAATTCAGTGATACAGGACTCTGATTCTTACGCATTTTCATATCATTGGGAATTTGGAGATGGTAACACATCAAATGAGTCAAATCCTGATCACGATTACATGATCGAGGATGATCATGAATATACTGTCATTTTAATTGTTGAAGATGAGACTGGACGACAAGGCTGGGCCTCAACAATGATAGAGATAGACCAAGGTACTTCAACCTTCCCTATTACCATGAATTTTGTTGGGGACATAATGATGGGTAGAAGATATGAGGACGATGACGGAATTATCTCTACTCAGGGTGTACAAGCATTATTTGAACCAACACGAGATCTACTTGGAATGGCAGCAGATCTATCTGTTGCAAATCTAGAAATTCCTCTTTCAGATCAAGGATATCCCCATCCAACAAAAAGTATCGTTTTTCGTTGTGCACCAGAGAACGTGAGTGGGTTGATATACGGAGGAATTGATGTTGTCTCCCTAGCAAATAATCATATCTTAGACTACATGGAACCTGCAATGATCCAAACTCAAAACATATTGAACGAAGCAGGGATCCTTCATTCTGGTTCAGGAATGAATAGTTATGAGGCATATCTTCCAGCAATCAAATCGATAAAAGGTCAAGTGATCGCATTTTTGGCCTCAAGCGATCGAACAGGTCAATACAACAATTACCAACCTTACCTAAATGCTGGAGAAAACAAGTCAGGTTTTGCATACATGACACCATATTATTTAAGACAGCAGATCCAATCGGTTGATGGGCTGGCCAACCTCATCGTTGTTGAAATGCATGCTGGAAGTGAATATTCTTCCTCACCAGGTTCTGATTATGATTCATTCTCCATGCCTGAGACATTTGAAGATCTTAAGATCAACCCTGCAAGTTCAATTGGTTTTGATATGATTCCTAGATACGGGGTTGAGATTGATGACTATTCTTGGCGCTTGGATAGACCAAAAATGTGGGATAGGGCAATAAGGCATTTTGCCATAGATGAGGGTGCTGACCTGGTCATAGTACATCACCCTCATATCATTCAAGGTTTAGAGGTATATCAGGGAAGATTGATTGCACATTCATTAGGAAATTTTATTTTTGACCTTAATTATCCTGAGACTTATCCATCAATGATCCTCAATTCAAAAGCAAACGATTCAGGGTTTACTGATTTCTTTATTGAACCGGTCTACATTGATGATTATTTGCCTGTCCCAGCCAAGGGTGAGTTAGGCAATTACATACTCGACCATGTTGCGATGCTCTCAAAAAAATTAGATACCTACGTACATGTAGACAAGGATAATCAACGAGCATACGTGGTCATGGATACAACTACAATGACATTTGAAAATATTGAATATAATGCATGGGTATTGAACTCCATGCCTACCATGTTGAATAATCAGAATTATTTTGAATCAGAGCCAATTCCATTATCAAAGGCTGGTAGTATTTCAAAATTATCAAATGGTCATTCTAGCATAACGCATTTTAGACTTGGTAGAGAAAAGGTGTGGATGAAAAATTTTGAAGATGAAGGCAGTAGTTTATGGAATTTGAATAGTGATAATGAGACACTCCAGGATTCAATTTTTCGTCGAGGTACGACTGGAATACTCCACGTAAGGTACGCTAATTCTCCTGAAAATCTTGTTACAAATCTTGAAGATCGCATCCCTTTCAATAATCAATATCAAC
>CAYZJY010000052.1:0-13554 GCA_964478995.1 uncultured bacterium | reverse complement strand
CCAGAGATATACCTAAATTGATTGAAAATTTAGATGAAAATGACCTTGTGATTGGTAGCAGGTATGTACAAGGTGTCAGTGTTGTGAATTGGCCCATAAGAAGGCTTATTTTGAGTTATGGTGCAAACATGTATTCAAGATTTGTCACTGGAATGCCTATTAATGATGGGACTGGCGGTTTTAAGGTTTGGAGAGGATCATTATTATCTAATATTAATTTTGATAAGGTTAGGTCCCAGGGATATAGTTTTCAGATCGAGATGAATTTTAGGGCATGGAGGCTTGGTGCTAGCATAAAGGAAGAGCCTATTATTTTTGTTGACAGGACCATTGGCGAATCTAAAATGTCAAAATCCATAATGTACGAGGCAATATGGATGGTATGGCGTCTGCGTTTGTGGAAAACTTTTGGATGGATATAAATAATATTTATGGATATTTCTTATTGCATAGTTAATCTAAATGCAAAAAAATATTTAAGAGATTGCCTGATCTCAATTCCACTTTCTACAAACTCCACTAACTATGAAATAATTATAGTAGACAATAATTCAAACGATGGATCGGAACAATTCATTCTACATAAACATCCTAACATTAAATTGATAGTCAATCTAAGAAATGAGGGATATACCAAAGCCATGAATTGTGCGTTGAAAAAGAGTAGAGGAAAATATAAAGTTATCCTTAATCCTGATACTGAGTTAACGACAGATGCAGTAGATGTATTGATTGACCATTTGGAATCAGATAAGGGTATTGGGATTATTGGCCCAAAGGTAATTAATGGAGATGGATCCTTTCAGAAATCTTGTAGGAGAGGTATTGCTAGACCAATTTCGGTTTTCTCATATTTTTTTGGATTATCAGATCGTTATCCTTTAAATCAGAGATTTACAGGATATCACTTAAATCATTTGGATGAAAATGAAATAAATGAGGTAAGTGGGGTATCTGGCTCTTGCATGGTATTTCGTAATTCTATTATCAAGGACATAGGATATTTTGATGAAAGATATTTTGCTTATCAAGAAGATTCTGATTACTGTTTAATGGCAATGAAGAAAGGGTGGAAGGTCTATTACAATCCTAATTCAATTGTCAAACATCATGGAGGAAGAGGTGGTGCTCATTCAGTACGGTCTAAAGCAATATTTGAATGGCATAGGTCTTACGTAAGATATTATTTCAAACATTTTTCTAAAGATTATTCTTTTATTTTTAATCTATTCTATTTTATGATTATGATTGGGAAATTAATATTTACAGAAACAAGAAGCGTGGTAAAGAGTTAAATGCAGCAACTCCCATATATGGATAATGTGGTGTTATTACTTTTATCAAGTATAATAATATCCGTGGTCTTTGGTTGGATAAGTTTGAAAATTGCTCCCATAATTGGTCTCATGGACATACCTGGAAGTGCAGAGCATAAAAACCATGATAATGAAGTTCCTCTAACTGGTGGAATAATTCTTGTGGATACGATGTTTGTTTTAATGTTATTGACTGGGATATGGTCAGATCCAGTGATCAGTTCTATATTGCTATCAGGTTTGATTATTTGTCTTTTCGGTCTTGCTGATGACTATTTTAACTTGGCACCAATAATAAAATTATTTGGACAATTAATTGCGTCTGCTGTATTGATCTACCTTGGTATCCAAGTAAACATATTTGATTCTCCAGAATTTATCTACAGAACTGATTCTGATCTAGACATATTGCTTAATATATTATTTACGATATTATGGCTAGTCACTCTGACAAATGCATTTAATTTCATAGATAGTTCAGATGGGTTATCTGTTGGCCTTAGTGGACTTTCAGCAGCATTTTTCCTTGTCATATCTCTTTCAACTGGACAAGCGACAAGCGTAATCTATTTTTGCGCAATCCTACTAGGTATTTGTATTGGATTATATTTTTTCAATTCATATCCTGCAAAACTATTCTTAGGTGACTCAGGTGCACAAACACTTGGGTTTTTATTGGCTGCTGTTGCGATTGTTTATGTTCCGAATACTGGCATACAATCATCATCATGGTTTGTTCCGATAATGATCTTCTCTGTTCCATTATTTGATCTTGCGTTGGTTGTATTTTCACGATTTAGGAGAAAAAAACCAATCCATCAAGCATCGCAAGACCATACATATCATCGCCTATCGGATAGAGGAATTTCCGTAAATCATTCCGTTCTTTCTTTGCATGGTATATCTCTGATTATGAGCATGACAGGTTATTTATGTTTAAATTTGCCTGTAGTATATGCGAATGTTGTTTTTTGCCTTACAATTATCCTAGGAATTGCAATATTCTTTGAATTGGATAATAATTATTCCTGAATGTCATGGCTGAATATTACCTAGAATTTGAAAAACCCTTAAAAGAACTTGATGATCAAATAATCGCGTTAAGTTCGCTAGCAGATGCTAGTAAAGATGATCTTTTATCCTTATCAAAGTTGAAAGAGGATAGAAACACCTTGATAAAAGATATTTATTCAGGATTGTCACGTTGGCAACGGATCCAACTTGCACGTCACCCTGATCGTCCATATTCATTGGATTACATAGGTCACTTATCACCTGATTTCATAGAACTACATGGTGACCGTCATTTCATGGATGACCCTGCTGTTGTAACTGGTCTTGGACATATGGGTAAATATAAAATAGCCTGGATAGGACAACAAAAAGGTAGAAATACAAAGGAAAATCTCTTTAGGAACTTTGGCATGATGCGACCGGAAGGATATCGCAAGGCCATAAGGGTCATGAAACTTGCTGAAAAGTTCAAACTACCAGTGATTACATTCATGGATACCATTGGTGCCTACCCTGGTATAGGTGCTGAAGAAAGAGGGCAGGGAGAAGCAATTGCTAGAAATTTGATGGAGATGTCCAGTTTAAAAGTACCAATACTAAGTGTAGTTATCGGAGAAGGGGCAAGTGGCGGCGCATTGGGGATTGGTGTATGTGATAAAATGCTGATGATGGAGAATAGTTGGTATTCTGTGATCAGTCCCGAGGGGTGTGCATCTATTTTATTTAGGGATGCTAAGCGTGCTGAAGATGCTGCAGAAGCATTGAAGCCAATACCTTCAGACCTTGAGAAAGTAGGCATTTGTGAGAGAATTATTGAAGAACCAAATGGAGGAGCTCATCGGGACTTCATTTCTTCTGCTAATCTACTAAAAGAAGCATTAATTGAGGAATTAGATCAACTTGCAGATGTTAAACCCCTAGAATTTTTAGATAATAGAATAAAAAAATATGATGCTCTTGGTTTTTTTGATGAGGAATCATGATAAGGCATGATCATGTTATCAAGGTCTATTACCGAGATGTAGATCAAATGGGAATTGTTTATTATTCTAGGTATCTTGAATATTTTGAGGAAGCAAGAACTGAATTACTAGTTAGTCTTGGTCTTGATGTTCCTTCTATTGAAAAAGAGGGTGTAAAATTGCCGGTAGTTACGAGTCATTGTAATTATAAAAAAGGTGCCATGCTTGAAGAAGAATTACTAATTGAAACATTTATTGACGAAACTCCAAAAGCAACATTATCGATTAACTATAAAATAAGTAACAAGGTATCTGGCGAAATAAATGTTACAGGATATACAAAACATGCATTTATTGATAATGAAAGTCATCCTATAAGAGTTCCGAAATTCATTAAAGATAAAATAGTCAAGTATTTCTAATCGTATTTATAATAAATCTCTTATTTATTTATCAAATAGAATGCAATAATTCCCAATATCCCTCCAATCAAAGTGGATAACTCCAATGGCTCATCTAGGAAATACATAGCAAAGCCCATTGCTGTCAACGGGACTGTAAAGATAAAAGAACTTGCTCTTTTAGGACCTAGTTTCACTGAAGCCAAAAAATATACAGTTGTTCCAAAAGACATTGCCATTACAGAGAGCATAAATAGGTTTGCCCAGAAAACCTTGTCAAAATCAAAGATAATGAAAAGGTTCTCATTGATTGAAAATGGTATGCTTATTAGGCAAGCGAGTGTGAAACTCCAAAAACTATATGGCATGAATGGTATTGAATCTTTGGACCTTGATGTAATTATGGTTACAGACACCCATGATAGTGACGCTAAAATAAAATAAAGATTTCCAGATTGAAGTAATGATTCTAGATCAATTTCCCATAATCTGATAATTACTGCGCCACCCAACAAACCAAGAACGAGCCCGATCCAATCTTTTTTTAATAATTTATTACCAAAGATAAGGCTTGCAAATAATGTGGTCAAAATTGGATTCAATGTGATTACAAGTACTCCCCCAGCGCCTGCCAAGCCTATTTGTGTACCCTTAAAGTAAAAATAGTTATATGAGACCATTGAAAGTGCATTGAATATGATAAAAATGGAGGCTTTTTTGTTTAATCTAAAAGATGTTTGTGAAAATTTTAGAAGTGGGGCAAATGATATGGAAGCAAAAAAGAATCTCCATGTCATTATCAAGGGTGCATCTGCATATTGACCAAGTATCTTTGCATTGGTCCATGACAATCCCCATGTTAACATCGCAAAGATCATCATGATGTTCAATCTCATGTCCTTGTTTTGATTCAAAATGAAAAGATGAACTTACATTCTAAACACTGGAAAATTTGTGTCTGGGATTGGATTATGTTGGATTGCTTGAAGTGCAAGTATTAAAGTTTCTCTGGTATTCATGGGACTGATCACGCCATCATCCCATATGCGAGCGCTTGCGTAATATGGGTTACCCTCTTTTTCATATTTATCTAAGATAGGTTTTTTTATCATTGTTAGTTCATCATCTGTAAGATTTTCACCGCTAGATTCAGCTTGATCCTTTTTCAAGGTAGACATTACATTTGCAGCTTGATCTCCTCCCATAACAGAAATTCTAGCATTTGGCCACATCCAAAGAAATCTAGGTTGATATGCACGACCACTCATCGCATAGTTACCTGCACCAAAACTTCCACCGATCATAATTGTGAATTTTGGAACGTTCGTAGTCGCGACGGCTTGTACCATTTTTGCACCATCCTTAGCAATCCCACCGGCTTCAGCCTTCTTTCCTACCATGAAGCCAGTAATGTTTTGTAGAAAAAGCAATGGTATTTTCCTCTGACCGCATATTTCAACAAAATGTGCACCCTTCAAAGCAGTCTCGCTGAATAATACACCGTTATTTCCTATGATTCCTATTGGGAATCCACCAATCTTAGCGAATCCAGTAACTAGTGTCTTACCATAATCAGATTTGAATTCTTCAAAATTTGAGCCATCTACTATTCTAGCGATTACCTCATGGACATCAAATGTCCTTTGATGACTTTTGGTCAGGATGCCAAATAACTCATCCTGATCATAGATAGGTTCAGAAAATTCTTTTGGTCGTTTTTGTTGAGGTGGAAGATGATCTATGATTCCACGAAGTTTCTCTATTGCATCATCATCATTTTCTGCAAAATGATCAGCAACACCACTAAATCGAGTATGAAGTTTCGCTCCTCCAAGCTCTTCAGCGGTAGCAGTTTCACCGATCGCAGCCTTTACAAGGGGAGGGCCGCCTAAGAATATGGTTCCAGTTTTATTTACAATTATTGTTTCATCACTCATTGCGGGAACATAGGCACCACCTGCTGTACATGAGCCCATTACAACTGCAAATTGAGGAATGCCATTTGCGCTCATTCTCGCCTGATTGTAGAATATTCTACCAAAATGATCCTTATCGGGGAATACCTCATCTTGTCTTGGTAAGAATGCACCTCCACTATCAACAAGATAAATGCATGGTAAATGATTCTCAATGGCTATTTCTTGTGCTCTAAGGTGTTTTTTAACAGTGAGTGGATAATATGTACCACCCTTTACTGTCGCATCATTTGCGATGACGATGCAGGAATGTCCTTTAATTATGATGATGCCGGTGATTATGCCTGCAGCAGGAATGTTATCATCATATACCTCGTATCCTGCAAATTCAGATAATTCTAATATTTTGGTATTATTATCTTTTAATCTATCAATTCTCTCTCTTGCAGTAAGTTTTCCTCGGGACCTATGTTTTTCAACTCTTTCTAATGGCCCCATTTCTCTTATTTTATTTAGTTTATCGTTTAGGTCATCTGATAGTTTCTTATGATAATCATAATTAGATATATAATTATCTGAGTCTTTAACGATCTTTGTTTTAATTACAGGCATTATCTATTGCAATAATGATTGGTCATGAATACTAAATGTATCATGTATTTGGGAATTAAAAATAATAATATTTCAATGACCAAATTGTTTCATGGGCATGCATATTCGATGTGTTAGAAATAGTATTTTCTATTATCAATTATGTCTGAATCTTTTTTAAGCTCATCTATCCATGCCTGAAAAAGTTGACCTTGTTTTCTCGAGAAGATAAGATCACGTAACTGTACTTTTTGGTTCTCAAATTTTGTTGAGTCAAAATCTTCTATCTCGAGTAATTGCACGATTGCTTGTCCTCGGTTTGTTTCCAAGGGACCTAGGATGTCCCCTGGTCCAGCATTGAGTAATGCACCATTTAAAAAGTGACTCCTTCCAATGGTGGAAAAACCTTGTAATAGGGTCTTTGACTCATTTTTGAAGCCATCTAGATCTCTCTCATTTTCTATCAATTCTTTCAGACCTATTCCTTTGCTTGAAAGTTTGATCAGAAGATTATTGGCTTTTTCTAAGGTGGCAGTTTTTACCTTTTCTTTATCCATTAATCTATTTAACTGTGTTCTGACCTCCTGGAATGTCTTAACACCTGGAGGGTTGATCGAATCGAGTCGACATATGACAAAATAATCATCATTCTCTAGAATGTCAGATACTGATTCCAATTTATTATTGAATGCAAATCTAATAGCAGCTCTCAATCCGCCTAGGCCTGTAACAGCATAACCGGTATTATCAAATCTATTATAAAAATTGATATCCTTCTTATGATCTTGGACTGCTTTTTCAAATCCATAATCCTGTGCATCATAACTGAAGAGCGTCGCCTCTTTTTTTGTATTGGAAAGTGTTGTGGGAGACATCTCAATTTGAATCAGTATGTGAGAGGCTAGAACCTCTTTTTCCCCATCATCAGATATTCGATTGTCTCGTACCTGGATGACGTGATATCCAAAGTCAGAAGATATAGGCCCAACGATCTGGTTCTTTTTTGCTTTAAACGCTGCCTCATCAAATGATTTCACCATTCTACCTTTTTTGAACCATCCTAGATCGCCACCTTTTGAGTTTTGATTGCTGGGGTCCATTGAATATTCATTGGCTAATTTTGAGAAATCTTCACCCGACATGGTTCGTTTATACAGATCTGTGGCAAGTGCCAATGCTGAACTAGAATCAGATTTGGAAGGTTCTTTTTTCCAAGAAACATAGGATATTGAACGCAAACCATCATGTGAATAATCAGTTTTAGTTTCTTCATATTCGTTACGTAATTCATCAATCGTAACCTTGGATTCTTCTTTTGAAATTTGTGCCTCTGTGATATGAGCACCAGTAACAGTAAACTTCACATTACGTTTTATGAACTCATCCAATATGTCATCTTTAGTTATGATGATACTTTGGTCTATCATTTTTTGAAGTTTATAGTTAGGTATGTAGGTATCTTTCATGAATGATTCAATTGGAGACCATTCATTTCCCTGGGGGTTTGCCAATGCCTGAAGATATTTATCCTTGTCAAAAATACCATTTGTCTGAAAATTGGCATTTTGGGTTAAAAATGGGGGAGGATTATTCTCGAGGTGATATATCACCTCATCATTTGATGCAGTTAATCCTAACCTCTCAACTTCTTGCGAAACTAGAATGTCCTGGAGCAGGTTATCCCAAGCAGTGCTACGGGCTCGCTGCAACTGGAAATCATTGATATTTTGACCACCAGACCTTGCATTCTGTAGTTGCTGGTTAACAATGTTATTAAAACGGTCAGGGGAAATGTCTTGACCATTGATGCGAGCGATAGTGGTTTGAGGGTTAACATTCCCAAATAATTGATCGATAATGTTTGCTCCGCCAACCAAACCACCAACGGTCATGCTTAAAAGGAAAAGAGCAAGAAGTACCCATAGTACAATATGCATCTTTTCGCGCATTGAGGTCATTAGCGCCATAATAATTCCTTCATCATGTTAATAAATATAATAATCAAAGATTATTTTAAAATTTTGCTGGCGAATTTATGCTATGGTATTTGATGAAACAATGAGCAAGACGGATATAACTTCCAAGCATAATAATGAAAGAATGTCGATCAATACTGTTTTTTACTCCAGAATGAATAATCTATTAGCCCTTGAAAAAGACATCATCGAATGTAGAAAATGCGATAGATTAGTTGCTTTCAGAGAGAAGATATCAATAGAGAAACGTAAATCTTATCAAAACTGGAACTATTGGGGAAAGGCTGTGCCTGGATATGGTGATCCTAAAGCCAAGATCATGATATTGGGATTAGCACCCGCAGCACATGGTGGCAATCGGACGGGAAGAGTATTTACGGGTGATAAATCCGCAGAATTCCTTTTCAAATGTCTTCACCATGTCGGACTAGCAAATCAGCCAAACTCAGATCATCGTGATGATGGGCTAGAGATAGATGGATACATTACCGCTGCGGTTAAATGTGTACCGCCTGGAGATAAGCCAACTGCACAAGAAAAGGAAGAGTGTAAACCCTTTCTTGCTAAAGAATTTTCGTTATTGGAAGATCTGAGAGTGGTTCTTGGATTGGGAAAGATAGGATTTGACTCATGTCTGAAATTTGTAAGAAGAGACCACCCTATAAAAATGAAAGATTATAAGTTTGGTCATGGCGTGCGTTATGAACTTCCCAATGGTCTTATTCTTTTTGGCTCATTTCACCCAAGTCCGCGCAATGTCAATACCGGAAGACTCAGTTTTGACATGATGGTGAATTTTCTTGAAGTAGTGAAAAAGGAAGTGAATTGATACGCTTTTTCATAATCTTAATACTCTCATTCCAATCACTTCAGGGTGTGTGGCTAACCTACGAGGAGGCCATAAAAAATTCACCATTCAAATCAGCATCCCTTGGCTGGACAATTCCATTTCCAAATGATGATGCCGTATTGATCCGTGGTAGTGATAAAAATTGGAAAAAGTGGTATAAGATAGATCTTGTAAAAAATGATACAATACTATTCATGGATAGCATGGCATTTAATAAGAATGGAGATGATCTATATGTCAGTGACATAATATTTGCAAGCAAAGGAAACAAGGCACTCATTAGGACGGATTCAAAAAAAATATGGAGACACTCTCATTTTTCAACATATTATGTCTATGACCTAAAAAAGAAGGAACTTTTTCCTCTAACCGTTGAAAATAAGGATCTTAGAAATGTAAAATTTTCTCCTAATGGGAAACTCATTGCCTATGTTAGAAAAGATAATAATCTTTATGTCTATGATATTGACCGAGACCGTCAACGGCAACTTACGACAACAGGTTCCAAAACAAGATCCAATGGACATTTTGGATGGTTATATGAAGAAGAATTGACAGGATATGATGGATACCGCTGGTCACCAAACAGTGAATCGATAGCATATTGGGAGGAGGACGAATCAATGGTCCCTGAATTTTCAATGATCAATGATCTTGGCCAATATCCAACCATTAAAACGATTCGATATCCAAAGGCAGGTGAGAAGAATCCTTTACTTAAAATAGGGGTTGTTCGCATCAAAGGGGCTGGCCGAAAATGGCTAGATGATGCGATGGTTGATGATGATTATCTTCCTTGGATGAATTGGGTCAATGATGAAAAGGTGTCTTTTTTAAAAATGAAACGAGATCAGAAGAGTTGGGACCTTTTTGTTGCAGATCGGACCACAGGCAGATCTATTAAAGTGCTCTCTGAGAGTGATGAGAGTGGCTGGCTAGAAAATCACGGCCAGATCAAGTTTTTGAAGGATGGTCGCATATTATGGATATCTGAGAGGTCTGGTTTCAAGCATATTTGGATGTCTAAGCATTCTGGATCAAAATATTGGCCTGTTACAGAAGGTAGTTGGGAGGTCTCAGATATTGTACATGTGGATGAAGAATCAAAGTTGATATACTTCATGGCAAATAAGGAATCTGTTTTTGAAAGAAGATTTTATTCAATTCGATTTGACGGGACTGAACTCATTCTACTGACACCCGAGATTGGAAGTCATTCAGTTCGACTTACTGGGTCAAAAAACCATTTTATTGATACATATTCCAATGCTGAAATGCCTAGAAAAATATTGCTTAAAGAGTTAAAAACTGGAAAACTGGTAAGGACCTTAGGTGAGACAGACCTGGAACAATTCATAGAATACGAATGGTCTTATCCTAAAATCGTTCATTTTCCATCGCTCGATGGTTCAACGACATTGGATGGGTCGTTGATCTTACCTCCTAACTATTCATCTGATAAAAGATATCCTGTGATTATTCACGGGTATGGCATGCCTGGTACACAGATTGTTTGGAATCGTTGGGGGTCTAGGCGTGATCAGTACCTAGCTCAACAGGGTTATGTCATCTTTTCAATGGATACGCGAGGAATGAGTGGTAGAGGAGAAAAGTTTAAAAATCTTAGTTATGGTGACATGTCCAAATACTTGACCCTGGATCAGGTTGCAGGTATTAATTATCTTATTAATGAGGGATATGCAGATCCAGATCGAATCGGTGCCTGGGGATGGAGTGGTGGTGGATATTTCACATGTTTGATGTTGACAAGAAATGCGAAATATTTTAAAGCGGGTGTAGCCATAGCACCATGTACTGATTTTAGACTTTATGATACAGCATATACTGAAAGATCAATGGGAATGCCGCAGACCAACAAGGCAGGATATGATTCAACAAGTACCTTGTCTTGGGTCCATAAAATGGAAGGAAGTCTGCTCTTAATGCATGGTACGGAAGATGATAATGTACATGCGCAACATACCATACAGTTCGTCCAATCCGCATTGAGATCTGGTAAGGATGTTGAATGGTTTCAATATCCTGGTCGTAATCATGGGATCTATGGTGGAGGCTCAAGAGACCATCTATACAAAAAGATGATGGAATTTTTTAAGGAAAAACTATAAATGCTAATATATAGAAATATAGATAAAGTAAAATTTGCATTAATATATTTGTTGCTCTAACACAAGATCATTAGATTAAACACTCAAATTCATTTGCACTTTTAATTAATTTCACACAAATTCAATTATTATGAAGAAAAAATATGTACTAATAGTAATTACATCTCTAGTGTTTGCATCTGCCACGGCGCAAACCTTTAAGAATGTAAGAGTTAAGCAGGATGGACTTTCCATCACTGTTCAATATGACATGTCAGGTAAGTTACATCGGGGTGATCAGGTTGCTCTGACCTACTCTTTAGATAATGGCAAGACATTTTCAGTGATCGATGACGCAGAAGGTGATCTTGGATCCAATGTATTACCTGGCAAGAATAATGAGATCAATTGGATGCTCATAGACAAGGATTTCATTATAGGAAAAATAATTAATTTTAGAATGGTGACTGTGCCTGTGGGTATGGTGTATGTGGATGGTGGCCAATTTAAACGCACGGGCATTGATGAAAAGAAAAAGGAAAAGACCGAGCACACCATAATCCTAAGAAGTTTTTTAATGGATGCGACAGAAGTTACCCAAAGGGAATACCGACATGTTATGGGGAAATATGCCTCTGATTATACAGGCTGCATGGAGTGTCCTGTGGAAAATGTCTCATGGTTTGATGCAGTAGCATATGCTAGAAAAGTTGGTAAAAGATTACCAACCGAAGCAGAGTGGGAATACGCAGCAAGGGGTGGTGCAAAGGGCAAACGTAGTCAGGCATATTCAGGCTCAAATAAATTAGATGATGTAGCATGGTATCTTGCCAATACAGATAGTAAACAACCTGTTGGAAGGAAAAGACCAAACTCCATAGGCTTGTATGACATGTCTGGAAATGTCTGGGAATGGTGCTCAGACTGGTACCACGATGATTATTTTCAAATTGCCGATCCGAAAAATCCAAAAGGTCCTGAATATGGTACAGAGAAGGTCGTAAGGGGTGGGTCTTGGTTCAGTAACGATGTTTTTTGTAATGTTTCAAGACGATACAAACTTAAACCAGATTACAGAGATACTAATTTTGGTTTTCGATGTGTTAAAGATCTATAATACCGGGGAATGATAATGAAAAATAAGAATTTGATTGAATTTACGCTTGCCATCACAATGGTTGTGATTTTTGAAAGTTGTGGCGCGGTCAAGCCCCAGGTACCAGCACATGCCGTTGCGAAAAAGAAGAAGACTGGTGCAGTTGTAAAGGTTGCAAATAATAAAGGTTCTGCAAATAATGAAAATCCAGATTATGTTCTCAAGATAAAGACCCCGGTCAAGACAGAAGGAACCACCTATATCCAGACAGTAGAGGCTGCTACAGGGAAAATGAATGGTAAAGCATACTCCAGGAAGAGTGAATCAACTCTCAATAAGGAAATAGATCGCGAAAAACAACAACTGACCGTTACTAAAAAGGTAAAAGATCAAGCACAACTGGCAGATGTTAAATCAACATCTGGTCAACCTGATTCCTATTCAAATTTCATTAGGGTCAAAACTGTATATGAACTTGCCATGGATGCAAATCCCACAATGTTCTTACCCCATGATGAGTTTGAAACGGCAGACGAGTACAAAAAACGTGTTTCTGATCAGGTCAAACTGATGAAAGAGATAGTTCAAATGACCTCTCAAAAAATGGAGATAAAAAAGGCCCAACGTATTCAGGTTGCAAAAGAAAAAGAACTACGAACCAGGACTATTTTGGAGAACATAATGGCCGAATCTTCTTCTCCGATTGAATTCACACCGACAGATATTGGTAGATATAATCCGGAGAATGAAACATTTCCGATCATTCTTCATAATACCCAATACCAGATCTCCGTTCCTCGCGAAGAGGCCAGAACATTCAAGTCTAACTTTAAAACTGTAAAGATCAAGGGTCTTAAACAATTAAAGCCCAAGTTTGATGTTTCGGTAAAGGTTTCCAAAGCACATATTCGGAGTCGCCCTAATGGGTCAATTGTTGGTATCGCCAGCAAGGGAGATCTGTTTGAACATGTTCAGGATGAGGACGAATGGTTTAAGATCAATTACAAAGGTCAATTTGGATTTACTCACATGAACAATGCAGAACTAAAATTGGTTGACATAGATGATGCATATGAATACCATGACATGGTGGCCATACATCCTACAACAGGTTCCATGTTTGCAATGACCTCTGTTGATAAATTAGTTAAAGCGCCTCTTAATCTAGCATCAAGAAAGCTCCATGAATCTGGACAGCCAGACGGTCCTAAAGAATAATTAGCATTATTTTGGGGCTGTAGCTCAGTTGGGAGAGCGCTTGAATGGCATTCAAGAGGTCAGCGGTTCGATCCCGCTCAGCTCCACACTCTAAATCGTCTAAAAA
>CAYZJY010000051.1:0-13733 GCA_964478995.1 uncultured bacterium | reverse complement strand
AGAGTGATCTTCATCGCAAACCGGATCGGCGCGATCAATTATCACCCAGCACCGTTATTGCAAGAAAAAGAATATAGAACGGTCCGATCTGCTATAGAAGATCTAATGTATCAGGATGAGAACGTTGAATTCAATCATGTCTTTACCAAGCACTCTGGAGAGATGAAAAAAAGGATCGGAGCCGTTAAGGAGGGGTCTAGTTTATACCCTAACTATTCTGATAGTTGGAAAAAATCTCCTTGGGATAGACCATCTTCTACCATAAAGGAAAACCATGGTGGTGTTAATCTTCATCCTCGAATTTCTCGAACATTGACCGCTAGAGAAATGGCCAGGATCCAATCTTTTCCAGATCATTTCATCTTCGAGGGAAGCAAGTCCAAACAATTGGTCCAGATAGGGAATGCTGTACCCCCATTGATGGCAAAGGCCATAGGATTGGCCATTAGAAAAACTCATGATCAGAAATATCAATGAGTGAATCAACCCAAACCACTCACAAACGTTTAGGAGCGGTCAGGTCAAAGAATACAAGACCAGAATTGATGGTAAGGAGTTTTTTGCATGAGAACGGGTATCGGTTTCGAGTCGCAAGGAAAGATCTTCCCGGCAAACCAGATATCGTACTGCCAAAACATCATTCAATTGTCTTTGTCAATGGTTGTTTCTGGCATAGGCATGAGGGGTGTAAGGGAGCAGCGAATCCAAAGAAAAATAAAGAATTCTGGAATGAAAAATTTGAAAACAACATTAATAGAGATAAAAGAAATCATGGAGACCTGAAAAAGATGGGATGGCGGGTTATCATAGTCTGGGAATGTGAGGTGACAAATAACAATTACAAGAATAGACTATTAAATGATATTCAATCTTGAATCATGGATCTTCTTTGTGGAAATTGAATGCATGCCAAAACTAGATCATGATGAATAAGAGGCGGTAATGACACTTCAAGACCTTGGAAATTTGGGAGAGTTAGTAGCGGCAATAGCCACAGTATTGACACTAGGATATCTAGCCATCCAATTAAGGCAGAATACGCGAGCCTTACGGTCACAGACATTCCAACAGAGCAGCATGGACATGAGCCTTACGGCCAATGCGATATCAAGCGATGGGGAACTTGCAGAGATCGTGGTCAAGGCATCCAATGGTATTGGTGTTCTATCACCAGAAGAACGGGTCAGATTTCATTTTTGGATGCTCGTTGCAATTCGAAGATTTGAGGCAATATATGTACAGGGAGTATATGGCTCGATCGATCCCATAAGAATTGAAGGATTTGAAAGGTCAATTATTACTCTACTATCTTCAGGAGGACCTTTGGAATGGTGGGAATCCTCCAAGAGTGCATTCAGTTCTGATTTTGTAAAATATGCAGATGAAAAGATCGCTACCAAAGATTACGTTGAGCCCCTTCATCCGGGAATGAATGAATAGTAAATATTAGATGGGAAGAAAAAAACAAAACCTTTTGCCATTTATTTTTCTATTCTTGATGCTAGGTGTCTATGAGGGTGGAGATGTACATGGTAATTTGATAAAAGTATACATTGACAATTCTGTGGGCAAATTTTTTGTTCACGAAGATAACCGAATGACATCGGAACCAGCCCTTAATGATGTACTCAAGGATGAAGATGCTCATCAAATTCGTAAATGGTTACCTAACGCATTGCCAACATATTCTCATGGTGGATTATATCTCGATAGGTATTACATCATTGAATTTTCAGATCCAAGAAAGAATATTCAATTGTTGGTAGATGTTTTTTCAGAGATCCCCATGATAAGATCGGCTGAAACGATCCCGATCATTAAGGTTCAGGATAGGCCCAACGACTATTACTGGGATGAATTATATGGTCTGAGGCAGATCAATGCTGATAATGCGTATTTGCTTTGGGATTTTCAAAATGGAGAGATCCCAGGAGTCATTCCTGATGGCGAGATAATCGTTGGAGTCGTTGATCTCGGGCTCATGTGGGACCATCCTGACCTAATTGGTAACACTTGGAGAAATCTTGGTGAGGATGCTGACGGCGATGGTGTTGTTCTTGAATTCATTGATGATGAATGGGTATTTGATCCTGGAGATACAAATTCGGTAGATGATGACGGTGATGGATACATAGATAATTTCGTAGGGTATGATGTCGCTTATGATAATAATGACCCGTCTCCAACAAACACATCCATGGCCCATGGTACCATGGTAGCTGGATGTGTATCTGGAATGACCAATAACGAGATCGGCATAGCATCAGTGGGGTGGTCCGTGAAATTAATGGGCGTCAATAGTGGACAGAATTCATCAACCATATCTCATGGGTATGAAGGTCTGTTGGCTGCTGCTCAGATGGGAGCAGACATCATTAATCTTAGTTGGGGCATGACCTCTTGGGTTGAGTCACATGAGGTATTCATTAATTTCATCCATGAGGAATTCGACTGCATTCTTGTTGCTGCGGCAGGTAATGATGGCGTATACGAGCCTCATTATCCCGCTTCCTATGATAATGTGATCTCAGTGACAGCGACAGCGCAGGGTGACCAGTTCCCATGCTGGCCCAATTTTCATGAGACAGTTGACATCTCTGCACCAGGACAACAAATATGGACAACCATTCCATTCAGCACTTCAGACCAAACGATGTATGAAGATGTAATAGGCACCTCATTCTCGTCACCCACGGTTGCAGGTGCACTTGCGCTTTTGAAAACGGTATTCCCTAACGGTGATCCCGAGATGCTTGTTTCGAGAATATTAAATAGTGCAAGTTATTTTGATGACATGGACGAAAGTTGTAATGGGCAAAGTTTGGAAGGATTATTAGGTGAAGGACAATTGAACATGCATGATGCATTGATAATGGAACCGGCCATTGAATTAACGACGTCTAATTTGGATGTGATCTCATCCACAGGCCTAGGCATCCCTGGTGACACTAACATGGTCTCCATTTTCATGTACAATTTACCAGGCAGTGCACCGATAGATAATATAGTGATGCAATTGACAACTGATGATCCTAACATTGAGATCATTGATGATGTTTTTTCATACGATGGAATTGTACCCTCTGGCCATGAATTTGAGTCGACATTCATGATCGCATCCAATGATATGGCCTCTTTTGGCGATCTGCCATTCAGTATCAATCTTAGTGCTGATGTTAGTGGAAATTTTCCGACAGGATTGAACTTTGATCCACATGGGGGAGAATTTGATGTATTGATCCCTTTTGGTTTCGAGCAGGATGGCTACCCGATCAACAATGTATCTGTGGATGGTGTCCCTCTATTTACTGATCTCTATGGTAATTCATCACTATCTCAGATATTCTTCAATTCTGATAGCCTCATAATTGGGAAATGGATCTCTGGTCAAGATGTTTTAGGTTTTCCATTTAATGTGGGAAGTCTGGTCACTACCTCTGTCTCAGCAGGTGACCTTGATGGAGATGGGGACAAGGAACTTGTCTTTGGTGATGAGAATGGTGATCTACATGTCGTGGCCAAGGATGGGTCTAGTAGCATGGTATTTTCACAACCTGAGACCATTATTGGATACCCAACACTATTCGCCATTGATGGTAGCAATGAATTGACCATTGCATTTGTTTCCGCTAATGATTCCACATCATCCCTTCATGTGATTGATAACTCAGGGCAATATCTAAATGGTTTTCCAGTTGAACTTCAGGGAATGGTAAACCATGGAGCATCCATAGCAGACATGGACCTAGATGGCGTTTCTGATATCTTGGTTGTAATGCAAGCAGGTATCTTGCACGCATTTGGTCATGATGGGAACATCAAGCCTAATTTCCCCATGTCATTCAATTCTGAGATCAGTACACCTGTGACCATTGCTGACATGGACGGAGACATGGACATGGAGATGATGCTTGGATCAAATGACGGAAATATTCATGTATTGCATCACGATGGATCTGTAATGTCTAATTTTTACATTGAAGGTGCCTCTGTGGATGGTGGATTATCCATAGGAGATCTGGATCAAGATGGATCGATGGAGGTCATATTTAATACTTCGGATCATCATGTACATGCATGGGAGCCTCAAAATGACAATGAGATTGATGGATGGCCAGTTAACATTGGGGTACGATCGACCACGGAGCCGCTTCTGGTAGACCTAAATAATGATCTTAGGTTAGAATTGGTAAATATTGCAATAAATGGATTTATGAATGTAATAAAACATGACGGAGATAATTATGATAATTTCCCATATCAATCAAATGATAGCATCCAATTCTCACCTGCAATTGGTGATCTGGATGGGGATGGTGATCATGAGATATTCATTGGGTCAGGCAACAGTTTAAAAGTTCTAGACATATTAGATGAGTCAGGAAGCCAATATTCATGGAGTTCTTATAGAGGAAACAATCATAGAGACGGAGTGTATGATGTTACGCAATCTTACATGCGTCTTGATAAGGATCTGACACCTGCTGAGTTTGGATTGGAAAATAATTATCCAAATCCATTCAATCCGTCCACAAGGATCAAATTCTCCATTCCAAGTGACATGAACATATCGATCAACGTATATGACGTAATGGGCAGACAGGTCAAGACAATACTGAGTGGATCACATGCTGCAGGCAGATATTCTGTCATCTGGAATGGATCAGATCAGCACGGCAGGTCAGTGTCTAGTGGAATTTATTTTTACGAATTAAAGGGTGCTGATGACCTTGTTGATACAAGGAAAATGATCTTAATCAAATAGACCCTTTTTTTCGAGTTTGTCAAGTTTGGGTTTGATGACAAATAGACAATAAGGTTGATTAGGATTGTTATTGTAATAATCATCATGATAATCTTCAGCGTCAGAATAATTATTCAATAGTGTGACCTCCGTCACAATTGGGTCATCCCAGTAGTCCGACTTATCAGCGGATCTTTTTGAATTCTCTGCCAGTTCCTTTTGTTCATCATTGTGGTAGAATATGACCGATCTGTATTGAGTACCAACATCATTGCCTTGACGGTTCAAGGTCGTTGGGTCATGTGCCTGCCAGAATACATTGAGGATCTGTGAAAAGGTGATCTCATTTTTATCAAACTCGATCCTTGCAACTTCTGCATGCCCGGTCTTGCCAGTGCAAATTTCCTTATATTTTGGGTTTTCTACATGTCCACCTGCATACCCTGGCTTCACGGATAAAACTCCGTCTATTCTTTGAAATACAGCCTCTACGCACCAAAAACAGCCACCACCAAGTGTGGCCAGATCAGTTTGAGCCAAGATATTGCTCCCGAATAGGATAAGGAAAGTAAATGATAGGGTTATTCTCACGGATGAACATAGAAGTCTGACTTGAACCAACCACCTCGGCCGTATTTGATTATGATCTCTGGTTTTGCAATGGAAACCTTTTTATAGTCAGGAGGTGGGTTCATGGTAACATGGTAACGTCCAGGGTCATTGACTTGAAAAGCATATTTTCCATTTTCATTTGATAATCTTCGCTTATAGGGTTCAGATAGAATGATCTCTGCGCCCATGATCGGGTCTCCTGTGGAAATATCAATGATGGAACCATAGATGATCGTCGGTTCCAATAGATCTTCATTTAGAAAGATGGGGTTTCCAGAATTTTCAAAAATGGGTTCATCAAACATGCCTTTCATGATAAAGGATAGATTCTCATATTTACCCTCTTGGGGAACATAACATCGAGCAACGTCATAATGCTCGCCATTTACCTCCATTAAGATAAAATCCGGTTTGGTCTCTATTGCCTCTGCGGTGCTGATGATGATCCGATCTGCGGATGATCCATCAACCAGGTTGTAGAATACGTTCCCTTTGATGAAAAAGGTCTCAGCTCGGTTGGTGATTGTGCTTTTTTCTAGATCGGGTATTCTTTTCTCCTCAGGAACTGGGACGATCAATGCATTTACATTAATGTTCAATACGGAATCCAAGCCAGCAGGATCTATTCGAAATATTTTTTTATAATAATTGTGCAAAGTAAATCGAATTTTTGGTTTCCAAAGATAGCCCACTATTGGTCTTTCATAATAACCGTATTCATCCGTGATGGCCGAATGCTTCAAGACACCATTACCTGTGAAGATGTCAACATTGACATCCATGATGGGTTTTGATGTCGAACTATCAATGACAAACCCTGTTATGGTGTTTACCTTGAACTCTATTCCTTCTTTGGGCTGAGCATGTAAGAGTGCAGTCCCTATTGAAATCATAAAAAGAAATCGTTTCATCAGAATAAATCTACAACAATTTATATTTTTAAGTTTAATCTTTTGATGTGTGTCAATACATAGTTGAGTTAAGTTTATCATATGGACATAAAGACTTTACAGTCTCCAGATTTTGATTTTTGGACATCCATTGAAACCAGGTGGCGAGACATGGATGCTTTGGGTCACATCAACCATGCTGCGTACTTAACCTACATGGAATCAGCAAGGGTAGATGTTTACATTGAACTTGGATATTCGGGCATAAGACGAGACATGGATGAGAGCACCATACTTGCGAGCATGGAAGTACATTATCTAAACCAGGCAATGCACCCATCTAGACTTGAAGTGGGTCACAGGATATCGAGAGTGGGAAACAAGAGTTTCGATTTCATATCAGGTATTTTTGATGGTAGTAAAGAATTAGTATGTGCAGCCATATTCAAATTGGTTGCTTATAATTATGATGAAGAGTGCTCGATACCTGTACCAGAACTAATCAGGGAAAGATGTCGTCCGATTTCAGTATAGGGAATGGTAATTAATAAACATATAGTATAAAAGATCATTAACGATAAATCACATATTAGATCTGAGAACATTACTAGGGAGCATGAACCTTCGATTATTGATTTTTCAAAGAATTGGAGTGGTGATTTCAAACAATTAAATGGTTTTTTTGAATCATTTAATATCAGATCATCTTGCGATCTGGACATAGTTAAACCTTATTTCAAGGATTGGTCCAACATGGAGGGAACTGCAGACCTCTTAGTTAGACCAGAGAATAAAATTGAATGTGCAATTATCTTAAAGACCTGTCATTGGTGTAAGATACCACTGACCGTTTCTGCTGGTAAAACAAATCTAACTGGTAGTGCTACTCCAAATGGAGGGGTGGTCTTATCCACATCCTTGATGATACACCCAGACATTGAATTAGACCTCAAAAATAAAGAGGCATCTAGTCCGGTTGGAATACCCCTAGAGGTTTTTAGGAACAAGGTCTTGGAATTATCAAATAATACGTTGTATTACCCTGCTGATCCTACCAGTAGGAATGATGCTTTTGTTGGTGGGACTATTTCCACAAATGCATCTGGGTTTGTTCCAGGTGAAAAGGGTGCTACGCGATATTGGGTCAAAGAAATTGAGTTTTTATTGCCAAATGGAAATCTTATTAATGTGAAAAAGGATCAATACATATCAAAGGACGGTTTGTTTCATCTAGATAATGATGGAACCTCCATCACTTTACCTATCCCAACCTATGAAAGACCAAAAATAAAGAATGCAAGTGGCTTATTTTCTGATGAGGGTGGCACGATCGATCTGATTGACCTCATAGTAGGGAGTGAAGGGATCCTTGGCATGATCACCTCATGTCAGTTAAAATTATCTGATAACCCTGAAGATAAATTGGAATTATTCATTTCGCTTGATAGTGAGTCAAAGGCGATCGATCTCTATGATCATTTAAATGGAAATTCTGGCCAAAATATTGAACAATTGACGGCAATGGAATATTTTGGTTATAATTCTCAAAACTACATGGATCACAAGGAATTTTTATTTTCAGATCAAGACGATGTCGGCATTTATTTGCAAATTCCGATCTTCAAAGGTTCAATTGAATCTAAGGTTGAAGAGTGGGCTAAGTTATTTCAATCATTTGATCCTGATCTGGATCTGGACAAGATCATTGTGCTAAATGAACCTGATAATTGGAAAAAATTCTTTGAGGCTCGCCATTCAATTCCAGATAATGCATTGACAAAAACTCAGCAATTAGGAGGTCTCAGTATCATGACAGATACGATCGTTCCTCCAAATAAGTTTAGGGTCTATCTCCAAAAGGTACATGAAACATTAAAAGGATCAAATATTGAATATTTATTATTTGGACATTTAGGAGACTGTCATTTGCATTTCCATTTGATCCCAAACAATGAACAAGAAAAGACATCTTTGGAAGTATATGATTATTTAATAGACCTATCTTCACAACTTGGTGGTGTCTATTCAGCAGAACATGGTACAGGTAAAAGAAAAAGAAATGATTTTAAAAAGTGTTATGGTGAAGAAGCTGTAAAAATGGTCAAGGATCTGAAATTAGCAGTTGACCCAAATAATTATTTAAATCAAGGAAATCTAGTAGGATGATTTTATGCTGAAGATCAAACATGGTTACTTTAAATATCTTTTTTTATTTATTCTCATTTTAATGTCAAATGACTTAAGTGCAGAGGTAATTGCTCGTCTTGTTAAGTCTGAAGGTAGGGTCCTTTTTAAGAGATTGGGCATGAATACCTTTTCTGAAGATGCCAAACAAGGATCTGCAATTCGAAATGGTGATCAGATCAAGGTTCGAGAGAATAGTTTTGCAGCGATCATTTATTTGGATGATAGATCGATCTTGAAAGTTCGAGAGAATACAACCTTTAGTTTCATGGATACACGGAACTCCCGTACCGTTGACCTTGTTCATGGTACACTATTAAATAATATAAAGAAAGAAGGACGAAAAAAGGATTTTAGAATTCAGACACCAGTTTCTGTGGCGAGTGTCAAAGGTACTGAATTTGCAGCGATAGTTAGTCAGACCGGCGTAGATCAATTCATTTGCAAGGAAGGATTGTTTGAGGTCTTGAACATGGTCAGTGGGGAGACAGTCAATGTTTCAACTGGACAAAAGGCAGTTAGCAATGCTTCCGGAAATCTGGTCCAGGCTCCCGCATCTCCAGGCGAATATCCACCTGATCCAGAGATCGAGGATGTAATTGAACCTGAAGCAGAACCAGAACAGGTTGAAAAGGAAAAAAAACCAGACAAGACCTCTGCTCCTAAAACTAGATCCATGGATCCAAAGGAATCAATTCAGCCTAAGGAAAAAGAGATTGAAGAATCTTCTAATGATGATCCAATTCAAGATGATGAAACGGAATCGGAAGATGTAGACCCTCCAGATACTGGTCCTCCGCCTAAACCCTTTGCCATGGGCCTAGGGATCGGATCAGCAACTTTGGATGGAGTACTATACAATCAACTTGCCATTAGACCAGAGATCAATATTGGTAAGATCGGTATTGGTTTAGATCTCATGGTATATGTTGACAATGAAGGTAACGTTCGAGATGAAGAATGGGACATAGAAAATGATCCGGGTCTGTTGCTTGATAAGATACTTTATGTCAAATATGGAAAAAAAGTTGACCCAGCATGGGTAAAATATGGTTCAATTGAGTCACTAACATTGGGACATGGTGGTCTAATGAATAATTATTCAAACATGATGGAGTTCCCATCTGTCCGTAGAGTTGGTGTGAATACAGGATTTAATTTTGGACCAGTGGGGGGCGAATTGTTTCTATCAAACATAAAAGACATGCCTAGAGGTGGTACGGTCACTGGGATGAGATTATCATATACCGTGTCTGATGATATTCCTCTATCGATTGGATTTAATTACATATCAGACGGAAACATGTTCTCAGGTCTCAAAGATAAGGACAAAGATTCCTACCCTGATGTATTTGATGATTTTCCTGACGATAGTACACTCTGGAATGATACTGATGGTGATGGTTGGCCAGATCCAGGTCACGGTGATTCAATGGTAGACTCATTGATAGATATCGATGCTGATGGTGATAACATACTTGATGCCAATGAAGCAGAGGGCGATGTTATTTTGAAGGCTACACCATTTAGTTTAAAGAATAACTCTGCTAAGACAAATGGACTGTCATTTGACATTGGATACCCCGTACTAAGGTCTGATTTAATTACATTAGATGTATATGCTGAATATAATAAACTCAATTTTCCAGGTTATATTTCAAAGGACTCAACATTTATTAGACCAGATAGGTCAGGGTCAGGCATTACACTTCCCGGATTGAGGTCAACAGTGTTCAAGGTTTTTAATATATCTTTGGAATACAGAATGATCAATGGTGCCTATGTTCCTCAGTACTTTGATCAGGCCTATGATCTGAATAGAGTTGTCACCTCAACGGTGGATGGTCAAACCCTTATCAGAACCAAGGACATGATGGTATTCGAGTCATATAGTGATAGTAGTAAATCAAGTGGTCTGTTCGGATCTGCAGGTCTAGAACTATTTAACTTGATATCCTTTTCAGCAACGTATGCGAACATGAAGGCCGATACAACAGAGTTAAAAAGTTTTTCATCTTTTTTAAGTCTTAACACAGATAATATTCCCAAGATCAGTTCAGCCATGGCATATTATCAGAGGAATAATGATGAGGATCCATTTGATTTTGAAAATCCTACTGTCAATACGATCATGGGGTATCGTGTTGGTTACGAACTTAGTAAAGGAGTTAGTTTGATCTGGGATTTCAGACAATTCTATCGTGATGATGGAACTGGAAAAATGGAAAGCATACAGCAGACAAACATTGAGACAACATTTAACTTTTAATGAATAAAATTTTTCTCATTATATTTCTTTTCTTCCTACCTTGCAAAAACCTTTTTGGGCAGATCGAAGTAATGATTCTCAGTAAAAATGTAGGAACGGAGATAGACGAACATGAAAATCGATTTTACAGAATTTTTCCTAGAGAAAAAGGTCTGATCGATGCACAAATTCTAAGAGTTGATGGTCAAAAATATCGTATTGATATTGTGAAGGATGTAAATGGGAAAGTGACGAAGGTTCGCAGGTATTTGGAGCAAGAAAAATATGATGAATTAAAAGCCTATGTAGATCAGCAGCCTGTGCTTACGGAAGAAGCGATGACGGCCATGTATTCCGGCATGGATTTTCTACGTGCAGAAAAAATCATTAATGAGATTCCAAAACCACAGTATGTTATCCTGAGGCACTCTATGAACAAGAAAGTGAATGGTACATTATTCAAAGTAGATCAGAATATCCTTTATGTTCAAACTGCCACTGCGATCGAGAAAGTTAGTTTGGATGACCTTGATAGAATGGCATACAGACCATCGATTGGAAATTTTGATAATTTGAGACCCTATGCATTCGTAATGACTGGGTTATCTGGATTTCTCATGGCGAGTGTATATAATTCTCAGCGTCCGACCACATATAACGATAATGGTATTCCAAGGAATGATCTTAATGCTTACCGCCAAATTTTTGGAACTGTGATTGGTTTGATTTTTAGTGGCGAAGTGTTTGATGCTATAAGTACATTGTTAACACCTACAGAGACAATAATCTTATCAGAAGCTGAATATGAAAAAGAAAATTATTAATCATAAACGGAGTATTTATGCCTAAGAAACCTTCCGAACCAGATAATCTAGAGAATGCTGCACCAGCGGTAGACCCACAAAAACAATACCTAATGGACCAGTTTGGCAATTTGATGGAACAGGTTGGTGATGGTTTTGGTGGTCCTCTTCAAGAAGAATTAATTAGTAGACTCGAACAAACGATCGCAGACTTTCATGAGGAAGTGAATGAGATGTTGGGCCGATTAAAGGATAATTCTGAAAAACGCCATGAAAAATTAAAAGAGATATGGAATAATCCAGACGCATCAACAGTTGCGGTTGACGATAGTGATAATGCTAGTGAGGACTCACCCGGTTTGAATACTGAGGAAATGAGTGAATGGGAGAAGAAGATCGAATCGGGCTCAAAAGAAGAACCAAGTGATGATGAACCCAAAGAAAAAGAAGTTAAGAAGAAAAAAGGATTCTTTGGGCGAAAGAAAAAGTAACTACAAATTTGGGGGTGAGAATTCACCCCCTTTTTTTTGTTTTGATTTTTGTCCTTTCTTGTTCAATTACATATGGACAAGAACATGGAAAAAATCTATCTGAATACAAAAACCTTAAAAAACGTGTCTATAATTTTTCAAAGATAGATTTCATTACTGCTGAAGGTGAGTTCAATGAGGCGATCTGTACCCTATTGATTCCAGACCTTAAAGAAGATAGCCCACCATTTGTTGCGATCTATTATAAAAGGGATAACTCTGAATGGTTCACTGAATCATTATATCGCAAACGCCTAAGATTTAATTTTAAGGATGGAATTCTGAAACTTGATCAATCAAATTTCTGGGATTGGTTTGAGATTGCTGAAATAAAAATTGTAGTTATATATTAAGTACACGGTTCTTATAACATGGAAAAAGAATGATTAAAGTTTACCCGCGAAAAATTCTCGATTATTCCTTTGGAAATATTTTTTCTGCACTTACGTTCACTCTGAATCCATTTCTTGATGAAAAAAAGATCATTGATGACATACAAGAAATATGGCCAGATGAAAATGTGATAGTTGGACTTTCTGTAAGAACCATTTTCGATGGAGTATTAAGTCAAAAAGCCTACAAAAAGGGTAGTGAGGTCATCATGTCGGGAATTACGATTCCAGACATGGTAAAAATAGTCGAGGCTCATGGATTAAAAGTTGTACCAGTTGATCTTGACATGGACCTTCTTCAGGTAAATGAGGAGGATCTCTCTAGCGCAATAACCGATGAGACTGTCATGGTGGTCGCTGCACATTTATTTGGTTCAAAAATGAACATGGACCCGATATACAGTGCTCTTAAAGAAAGACCTGACATATTTATCATCGAAGATTGTGCACAAGCATTTGATGGAGTTCGAAATTATACGAAACAATCAAAAACTGATTTGAGCATGTTTAGTTTTGGTTCAATTAAATCGGTTACCACATTAGGTTGTGCCATAGGATTCTCAAAAGATCCTGGATTTCAGAAAATTCTTAAGACAGGCTTTTTTGATTATGAAAGAGTTCCTAATGGTCAATTCATGTACAAAGTATTGAAGTACATAATGATGAAAGTCTTATCAATGCCATTTATCTATGGTCTGTTCATTGGTTTTTGTCGCTTGATGAAGATCGATTATGACAAGGCAATCATTTCAACAGTCCGGATGGTGAAAAATTCCGATCTTCTAGAGTCAATAAGGAAAATACCACCTGCGTCTCAATTAAGATATCTTTTGCATCGTTTATCTAATGTTAAGAAAGATCATTTTTTTAAGAGAATAGAAGCTGGGGATTATGTACGTGATAGACTTGAAAATTGTAACGTGCATGGCAAGGATAACAAGACCCACAGTTATTGGCTTTTCCCAATCAGTACAGACAAGAGATCAATACTTGTCAAGGCATTGCGCCAATCGGGGTTTGATGCAACCTTTACCTCAACTCAATTGATACCAGTAAAAAAAACAGAAAACAATCATGAAATTCCAAAAAATTGTGCAAAATACATGTCAGAGACAATTTACCTACCTGTTTATGAAACTTTGCCAAAAAGAAGGCTTGATGAACTGATTTCAGTTGTGAATGAGAATACTTAGTAAAATAATTACTAAGAAAAACTTATTGATAGTTCAACTATTGAACAAACGCAGTAAATTATAGGTACGGATTTTTTTAGATAATCAATTTCTGGCCGTGCTAGATGGGGAATTAGCGGTGCCCTATGACCTGCAAT
>CAYZJY010000050.1:0-13877 GCA_964478995.1 uncultured bacterium | reverse complement strand
GCTATTCCAGAATTATAGGGATCGGTCACAGTAATTCCATCGACCATGTATGATATCTCACCACCTCTTCCTCCACGAACGTGGATCTCACCACCCGTGGTTACAACACCTGCCTGGAGTGAAAGCACATCCTCAAATTCCTCGACCGGCAACATCTCTACCTCTTCGCTACTTATGTTCGCCTGAGAGTAGGTCACATCGGTCTGGATCATTGGCCTCTCTGCCTGTACCACAACTTCATCAAGGCCAACGGTACCCTCATCAAGTTGCCCATCAAGAGTTGTCGTAAGATCGACCCTGATGCGTACATCATTCATGATCAACGTCCGATAACCGATCATTGTGAATTTGACATCATAGGATCCAGGAGGGACTTGGAGGATGTAATAGTTCCCTTCAGTATCTGTTGCGGCTCCGAGGGGGGTTCCATCGACCATGACATTCGCACCAATAAGCGGCTCACCCGTGTCCTTGCTCGTGACCCTACCAGAGATCTTACCAGTGGTACCAGAAAAAATTGGCTGGACAACCAGCATGACACATGCCAGCATAATTTGCCAAGTTCTTAAGTGCAATTTCTGCCTAGTTCTATGATTTTTTAGTGAACTTTGATCCTATTTGACCAATACCAATTTCTTTACCGATTGATATTTAGAGGTCTTCATCTCATAGAAATACATTCCTGTAGGTAATGCAGATCCTCGCTCACTCATCCCTCTCCACTTGACATTATAGACTCCAGCATCCATTGTCTGATCGACCAATGTTGCGACCCTTTGCCCCACAAGATTGTAAATAGAAAGACTTACATGTGAATTCTCGGCTAGGTCAAATTGAATATTGGTCTCAGGATTGAATGGATTTGGATAGTTTTGATGGAGCGCAAATTCTAATGGGGTGATGTTAGAGTCATCCACACTGACCTCTACACCAACACCGATCTCTATGGAAATAGTATTATCACCAGATTCTACCAATAACTCATCCTCAATGCTAAAGTTATCATAGACACCATATGCCCCTACTTTTACTCCAATGGAATCAACGTAACTATCAAATGCTGAGACATTTCCCCTAAATGGGGAGACCGTCAACCATGTGAAGTCATCTCCCATCTTGATCGCCATCCTATCTATCGCAACACCATATCCCCATTCGCCTCCACAATCTGTATACTGGAAACCAACCCTAAAGGAACTAACCTCACTGATATATGGTTCTAGATTGTACATGTATGAGGCCCAGTACCACACACCAGTCTCCATGGTGGAGTCGATGAGTGTCCAGGTCTCACCATCATCAATGGAGACCAATACCTTGAAATCATCAGCATATGATGCACCTTCCTCACATGGGCCTGCTGGATTTGGGAAATAGAGGTCAAAGACCAAAAATGAGGGCGCTGAACCCGAGAATGCTGGGTTTGAAACAAGCATCGGTGTGGCAGGATTCATGGGATCGTCTCCTGCTGCATCATCATTATATAAAGCAAAGTTTTGCGAACCATCCGGCGGAGATGGAAAAGGCAGATAGGTTGATGAGTGAGTGGCAGAATCACCAACGGTCCATTCCTCACCAAGATCTGGAACATTTGTAAAATCTCCTAATGTACCATCTTCAAATGTTGACAAAACAAGATTTTGAGCAGCCTCTATGTTTGAAAGTTCAATCGAACTGATCGTAAAGTTTGCGTCTGTTGTATCAAAGTTCTCGATGTTCATGATCTGCTCATGGTACTCACCGGCTGCAAGCGCATCAAAATTAATAATCGATGGATTAACCTGGAAAGGTCCCATAGGAGAGGCGCAGACCGTTGCTGAAGGTACAGACTCTCCCTCACCATACACTGCTGTGACCTCAAAACAGTACTCAACACCATTCTCCAATCCTTCAACTGAGAACTCCTCTGAATCCGCTGTACCAATTTGCACCCCATCCATGTAGACATTCCAATGGAAGAATTCACCACATGTATTTCCAACTCCAGCATTTCCACCATATACCTTTATGTCATCAACAAACCAAGATTCACCATACCCAAGGGTACAGTAATAGCGAAAGGCAAACATGATCTCACTTCCAGCATATTCTGAAATATCAACCGTATTGAACCAATAATAATCACCAATTGAATCTGGGTAAGAGACATATACCGAGTCCCATGACATGCCACCATCTACTGATACTTCCAAATAATTATTTGCCGATGCATCTGCTGGATAGTTGTATGCTTCTTTGAATTCAATGTATGCAGCGGTATAGCCTGTTAGGTCGGCCGATCCAATGAGCCTACTATCAACAGGGGCGTATAGACCGGTCGTTGTATCAGTGCCTGAATATCCCGCATAGGCCGAGAAATCGTCCTCCCCACCATCATCGCATGGATACATGCCACTACCACAATCAGCTGCAGTTCCATCCGAGTACCTGAACCATCCGCCTGAGCACTCTCCACAGAGAGATGTGTCATGGACAACCGTCATCTGTTCGATCGCAGTAGAGCAGGATGCGAAACATTCATCAAAGAGAACATCACCATAAGAGGATGTCTGACTCCATTGCAGATCGATCTTTTGATCATAAAAATATGCTTCAACATAGGCTGGTGGACAAAGATCCTGGGCATGTAG
Organism: uncultured bacterium; assembly: GCA_964478995.1. Classification (GTDB taxonomy): domain Bacteria; phylum Fidelibacterota; class Marinisomatia; order Marinisomatales; family UBA1611; genus NZWG01. Next base: position 11,247 of record CAYZJY010000050.1, on the reverse strand, counting down.
AGTGGAAAAGGTAACAAGCCCAATAAGTAAATGATTTAACGATTTCATCATAAAACTCCCAAATATTTCATGTATTAATGGAGGTGAAGATAAGCCTTAAGATCCACATATCAAAATGGCAGAAAATGGTAATACAGCAAGCGTTGAGTGGTCTTTTTTAAAAAAAAACAATCTATATTCATCGCTCTTAGGATAGATTATCACGATGCACTCATGAACAAAAATCAATTTTTCATAGTTCTGATCTCTTCGCTATTATCAGCGAATAATGCAGGCCGACCATACTCTGTCAACACTCCTGATCCCTTTAGGATGAATCAGGCTGCCAAGATCGGTGATAGCCCTTTTCCTACAAACCCAATGAGCGACCGTGCTCGTGGCTATCTGTTGCAGGGGAAGGCACAGACAGCCATCACAAACTATGGCAATTACATTGACATAGAGGTTAATCCAAATGGAGCATGGGGTGAATATGCCTATCTCTATGAGGTATCCTTTCTCGCTGGAGTGCCTGGCCACTCCTATTCGTCAAATTACACATGGACAAACATTGAGACCATAAATGATGATGATGGGCTACCCATCTATGGTATTTGGGAATCGCGCAATGCCTTTGAGGCCTGGTTCGAGGGCGGGGATACAAATTTTGTTGGCATCATCTTTAATGCAGACAACGACTTTGGGATTTGGGAACCAGACAGTATCTCTAAAAAGACTTCCATCGATGATATCAACGGTGACAACCAATGGTCCATGGACATTGAATCAAACAAGGTCCTGATCAGTGTAACAGGCGATAAAGACCCAAATAGATCCACCACAAGAATTGGGCTCATCCATCCATGGGCTCTGAGACCAAAACTAATAAGTCGAGAGGAGCAATTTGATTTTTATGACTATGGTAAAGATAAAGAAGAATGGACAGATGATGACCACTATTTTTACTATGGCGCAAATACTGCTGAATCATGTCTTTCCTATTATTCACCCACCTATAATACTGATTGGCATGCCTCTACAATGGCAAGAACGAATACACATAATACCGATGTAGGTGCAGGTGACATGTTTGGAGATACATATGTGACCGATCCAGCAGACACCTACCCTCTTCTTGCTCATTCTGGATATGGATCGACTTGGCCAAAAAAAATGAATCTGGAAACAAATAGTGTAGAATCTTTCTGGCCCGGATGGTGGGCTCAGGATTATAACATTAACCTGCCTGGCTGTTCGCAATCAAGAAAGGATCCAGACTGCTGGGAAGACGTCCCAGGAAGGTTCATATCAGACATGGATGTCTACCTAGAATTTGATGATCGCTGGGCGCATCGAGGCAATCAGGTCAATACCAATGACGAATATGAACAAACTGGGTATGCCATGGGGCTTAGGGTGATGTCTGAGGCACATTCATATGGGGTCTCATATGCAGAGGACATCCTATTTGTAACAGTAAAGGTCAGAAATGAAAGTGGAGACTGGTGTGCTCAAGATGAGTATGGGGCACCCATACTTGATGATAATGGAAATCAGATATGCGGTGAGGCAATGACCATGCCTGATGGTACAAAACTCAATCGTGGAAAGGGCTTTGACTATTCAGGGGTTAGCCTTGGATTTTGGAATGATGGAGTGATCCTGACAAGTGATAAATATGGGAACACCAACTACTGGTCCAGTGCAGATGATTACATGAAATACTACTGGGAGGTATTTGAGATAAATAACGAAAGGATGCTGATCAGCATGGCCATGATCGGGGACTATGACGGATATTCTGGTATCGCTGGATATGCAATGGACCCGGGTACACCGAGTCCAGGAAATGAGTTTGGATTGGTCGCTACTCAATTATTGGACTCACCACGTGCCACTGAACCCGTGGACCTTGATAGAGATGGTGTCATAGATATTTTTCCTGGAGAACCTCTTAAAATGACAGATTGGCACTGGCTTGACTGGTATCTTAGACCTGGTGTCACACACCCCGAAAGTCTATCTGGTGATTGCTATGCAGGCACACCTGGTTGCCCACAGGCCAGGAACAAAGAAGAATTATTCTATAAACTCATGATAGGAGACACAACCAATTTAAGCGAGAATGAGCATGCCTGGCATTTCCACACCCAAGACCCAGGCACAGATCTGCCTTCAGACCTTAATCCTCACTTTGATTCACTTGAGGGTATTGAGGAAGAGATGGTCTTTCAAAGACCTCCTGAAGGCGTGGACCCCTTGGTATTGATGACCTGTGGACCTTTCGACCTACCAGTTGGTAGAGAGGTCCCCTTCTCGTTCTGCATCATCTTTGGTCAGAATGAGGAAGACCTGATCAATAATGCAAGGTTCGCACAGGTCATGTATAATTCAAGATATCAGGGATTTACACCTCCGACCAGACCCACCGTTCATGGGATGGGTGAATTGGACAAGGTCAACATCTATTGGAATGACCATGCCGAATCATCTCTTGATGTGGTCACAGGCTATTCCGATTTTGAAGGATATAAGATCTATAAAAGCAGTGACGGCGGCGAAACCTGGGGAGAACCAAACGACATGATCTATGATACCGATGGGATCTTCGTTGGTTGGAGACCCTATGCACAGTTTGATCTATCAGCACAGCAAGATTCCCTTCACTGTGTTTATGAGAATGGCTATGACTGTGGCCCTGAATTATCAAGGGGGCACTCCATCAGTGGAGAAGACCCCTATTTCCCATGGTTTAGTCTAGGGAATGATACTGGCCTTGACATGATCCGACTTCCAGAGCCTTATGTAATTGAAGGTGATACATTCAATTACATGTTTGAGGATGATAATATTATTAATGGCATTGAATACACCTATTCGGTCGTCGCATATGACATGGGAGTAGAACCTCCCTATAATACTTCTTACCTTGACCTTGGTAATGGCCAATTCGAGACAGTTGTAGACACCAATTATTCAAATCCAAATAAATGGGCAGACCCTGATGGCTATGCATCACTGGAAAATTCAAAGGGAACAACCATTCTTGATAGGAATTTCATTCAAGTGTATCCTGGAATTAGCCCAAGAACAGATCTAAAGGATGTCAAAGTGGTTCCCAATCCATATTTGGGTGGATCAGCCTATAACGAATCTGAACATTTACGAAGAATAAGATTCACAAACTTGACCAAATCATGCATTATCAGAATATATACCCTTACAGGGGAACTAGTGAGTCAAATAGACCATTCTGATGATCATTCAGGAAATGCATTCTGGGATCTGAGAACCATCAACAATCAAGAGGCTGGGCCCGGACTTTATATCTACCATGTCCAATCGGTAGAAATAAATGAGGGTGACCCATTTATTGGAAAATTTGCAGTAGTACGATGAATGATCAGGATATAATCATTTCAATTATTGGTTTATAAGTGCTTAAACTATGCCATCAAAATTTGAATAAAAGATCACTCGTGAAAAAACATAACTTTATTCTAACAGCAATTTTCATCCAATTATTGACCTTTGTTACCTTGGAGGCCAAACCCATTGAAGATACACGCATCAAGATGCTCAATGGGGAATATGCTAAACTATTGGATTTCAATAGTGATGGCCCAATGATCATTAATTTCTGGACAACTTGGTGACCATTTTGTGAGAGGCAGTTGGCCTATTTAGATCAGTTAAATGAAGGTTTTGGTGACGCTGGGCTCAAAGTACTTACCATCAATGCCAATAAACCCAATATTCTCAATCAAGTAAGACCATACATAAATAAAAGAAAATATAAATTCCCAGTTTCAGTTGATCCAAGATCAAAACTCGCAAAAAAGTTTGGCGTAATGGGATTTCCCACACTATTTCTCGTTGACAAGAATGGGGAGATCTTACATAAGTCTTCTGGATACGAGGATGGACAAGAAGACATATATCTTGCAGAATTGATCAAATACTTGGATAGTGAGAATATCGATTATGGCGACTTTGAGTATGAAAAACAACTGAGCAATCAGAGTGATGCCAGCATCATGAACATAGACTTCTGATCTAATCTTCTGATAGATCAACGTTGGTGATCATGTAGATACGCCATCTCTTCCACCACTTCAGCAAAAATAAAAATGGTGAGAATCTCTCACCCTTGACAAAATGATATAGCGCCCTCTCCTTTCTGAGTATGTTTCCCTGGTCATCCAGTCGTGAATATGTTACATCGGCAACACAAAGAAAATTGCTGAAAACCTCATCTATCTCTATCGATTCAAATCTTGTTGACCGAAAATCACTTTTACTTGAATTTTTCCAATTATCAAATAAGGATTCAAAATCATCTTTTGTTTTCACATTCACTGCCTGATCTGAATCAAAATGTAGTACAAAGGGCAATGAAAGATGTTTTTGGATTCCATTGATGTCTTTCTGGTCCACACTAGACATATAAGTTTCCAAGACTTGGACTACTTTTTTTTCATCCTTGAATATCTTATCCTCATCCGAAAAAAGAGAGTTCCCGACAAGCATAAGTGCCAAAAATAGCATGCGTTTTATTTTGATCATTTAACCTAGGCCTGTGGTCTAGTAAAAACAGGGGCGCTTGGATCAGATAACGATGGATCATAACTATAACCACCTAGATCAAATGACAATATGTCTTTCTTATCCTTGATCTGGTTTTTTATGATGTAGCGCGCCATCATCCCCCTTGCTCTTTTGGCAAAAAAAGATATCATTTTCAATTGTCCATTCTTGATCTCTTTGAATTGCGGTGTGATAACGTGGGCATCTAGAGTAGGACGATCGATGGATCTGAAATATTCCAAAGATGAACAATTGATCACGACTTGTTGGTCATGATCCTTTAAATCATCATTTATGGATTCTACAAGTGTATCTCCCCAGTAATCATAAAGGTTGTTGCCAACTTTATTTTTCAACTTCGTTCCCATCTCTAATCGATAAGGCATCATCAGATCAAGTGGCCTTAGGATTCCATATAGCCCTGATAGGATCCGGGTATTATTCTGTGCAAAGGCCATGTCATCACCACTTAATGATCCTGCATCTAAACCAGTGTAAGTATCACCCATAAAGCAATATGCGGATTCCATTGAATTATCTGGTTTAAAAGATTTTTTCCAATTTTGCATTCGCTCCCAATTCAAGATCGCAAGTTTTTCACTAACACCCATCAAGGCCATGAGATCTCCTGGAGCCATGCCTTTCAAATAGGTGACCAACTCTTCAGACCTATCTAAGAATTGAGGCAGAACATAGTCTTCTGTCCTTACAACGCATTCCTTGGAAAGTTTTTTTGCTGGAGAAAGTACAGTTATCATGGAATGAATTTAATCATGACATGGCTTAACATTGAAGGACTCATAGGGTTTCGGCGATCACGCTGTTAAGTCTTTCTACAAACCCAGCGGGGTCGTCCAACTTGACCCCTTCTTGTATGAGAGCCTGTTCATAGAGCAGATATGCAATGGCATCAAACGATTTTTGCCTGGTCTTCTCTTTCAACTTTACAACTATGTCATGATCAGGATTTATTTCCAATATTGGTTTGATGTCAGGAACCTCCATCTGCCCCATGGAACGCATCAACTCCTGCATCTGAGCAGTAGGATCATTCTCGTCTGCCACAATGCAAGAGGGAGAATCATTCAATCTTGATGATATCTTGACATCCTTTACCTTGTCACCCAATAACTTTTTCATCTTTTTCAATACAGATTTAAGATCTTTTTCTGCTTCCTTGTCTGAATCCTCAGAAAAATCATCTGCCCCCCCACTTCGATTAACAGATTTAAGATCCTTCTCATCGTATTTTGGAACACCCGTAATTATGATCTCATCTATCTCATCATCCAAGATAAGTACCTCCATGTCTTTCTTGGCATACATCTCAAGCAGAGGCGAGTTCTTTAAGGATATCTGATTTTGACCTGTGATGTAGTAGATGGATTTTTGATCCTCCCTCATCCTATCAACATATTCTCTCAGTGAGATAAGACCTTCATCCTTCGTTGATTTGAATCTAAGGAGTTCTGTAAGAGCATCCTTATGCTCGAAGTCTTGGTATACTCCTTCTTTGATCAAACGACCATACTGATCAAAGAATTGAGAATACTTTTCCTTGTCACCTGCGATCGTCTTTAACCTATCAAGTATCTTCTTTACGGAGTTGGAGCGGATCTTTGCCATGATCCGGTTCTGCTGCAAGATCTCACGACTTACATTCAGCGGTAGGTCTGATGAATCGATTATGCCCTTTACAAACCTAAGCCAAGGCGGTAATAATTCCTTATCATCATCGGTTATGAACACTCTATTGACATAGAGTTTGACTCCAGACTGATAATCCGCCCTAAATATGTCTGGTGACGCCTTCTTTGGCATGAAGAACAATATGGTAAACTCAAGATTTCCTTCTGCTCTGAAATGAACCCAGTCAAAGGGATCTTCCATGTCATTTGAGAATGACTTATAGAATTCCTTGTATTCCTTATCCTTCAACTCGCTCTTTGACCTGGTCCAGAATGCCTTTGCATCATTGACCTGATCTGTCTTTATCTTACTTCCTTTTTCCTTTCCTTCATCATCATACTCTGTATCTGAATAAGTTAGGAATATTGGAAAATCAATGTGGTCAGAATATTTCTTGATCAGGCTCTCGATCTTCCATCGGCTAGCAAATTCTTTGCCCTCTTCATTGAGATATAGAGTTATCGAGGTTCCATTTTCCTTTTTTATATCTTTTTTTATCTCAAAACCTGATTCACCATCACTGACCCATCTCCAGGATTCCTTGTTACCTGCTTTCTTGGTTGCTACCTCTACTCGGTCAGCCACCATGAAACTTGAATAAAAACCCACACCAAACTGTCCGATCAATTGAGAATCTTTTTTTGCATCTCCAGATAATTTTGAAAGGAAATTTTTTGTTCCTGAGCGGGCTATCGTCCCGAGGTTATCCTGCAATTCCTTTTTGCTCATCCCAATTCCAGAATCCATGATGGTCAATGTTGGCTCATCTCCATCTTGAAATTCGATCGAGATCTTTGGATCGAAGGTGAAGGATTTGAAATCATCTTTGGTCAATGTAAGATACCTCAGTTTATCAAGCGCATCAGATGAATTGGAGATAAGTTCTCTCAAAAAGATCTCCTTGTGGGAATAAAGGGAATGAATGATCAGTTTTAGTAACTGACTGACTTCTGTTTGAAATGGTTGTTGACTCAAAGTACTCTCCTAATCTGAAATTTCATAATACCAAATATTCTATATATTTTTAGGGCGGAAAAATAAAAAAAGAACTGGCAAAAAATCCATATTCAATCCATTAATCTTTAAAAAATAAAATCCGTCCGAAAAGAATAAACCTAGACAGACCCTCTAACTCTTTCCAAAAGAACCTTTGTTGCTCGAATACCTGAGATCTCATCCATCACGCTTCCTTCATATTCTATTCCAACATATCCATCATACCCTGCTTTAGACACAATATCCATCATCTTGTAAAAATCGGTGTTGATCTCATTCCCATTGGAATCAAAATCATGGCTCTTCGCACTTACTGCTTTGGCAAATGGCATCAATTCCTCTACGCCTTTGTAGCGATCGTACCACTTATCTCCTTCGATCCTAAAATTTCCAAAGTCTGGTAAGGTACCACACATGGGATGATCTACTTCCTTCATGACCGCTGCCAACCACTCTCCATCTGAAGATAGACCGCCATGATTTTCAACGATCGTATTCATGCCAATGCCTTCCCCAAATTCTGTCAATTTCCTTAGACCATCTGCGGCAAGGGCTATTTGATTTTGGTAAGAACCGGTCTTGCTATAGTCTCCCGTGTCTAACCCATGCAAGGACTCAGTAAGATAAGCATTTACCCTAATTGAGTGACATCCTAGGTACTTTGCTGCCTCATGCCATTTATAATGATTTTCAACGGCCTTGTTCCTCCTTGCAGGGTCAGGATCACCAAGGCTACCCTCATTGTCGCACATGATCAGCAGACTAGACACTCCTAGGTCCTCTGCCCTAGATCTCATTTCTTTAAGATAGGCTTTATCTTTTGCCTTTTCAAAAAAGAAAGAATTGACATACTCTATCGCATCGATCTCAAATTCTTCCTTTGCTATTTTCGCAAAATCCAAGTGGTCCATGTCACCAGAGTATAGAGAACGGTGCAGTGACCATTCCGCCAATGATATGTTAAAATGCATGGTCTTTGGTTTACAAGACATTAAACTGGGGATGGAAATGCCACCGGCTAATGCAAGTGCAGTCTTTAAGAAATGTCTTCTTTTCAACTTAAGAGATCACAATTTCTTGATTCTAACATTCCTATACCAAACTTCACCATGGTCACCTTGAAGCCCAATGCGACCAGAGGCTGCCTTTGCAAAATATGGCATGTCCCTAAACTTGCTATTTGCTATAAGACCTTTTAGATCATCACTTCCATAATCATATTCGAATAGCAAGACCCCATTGAGCCAGTGTTCCACATGACCATCCTTTGATACAACGCGAGCCTTATTATATTCTCCAAGAGATTTAACAGCATCTCTTTTTGTGGGAATCAGATCATAGAGCGCACCAGCAGAGGTTTCATCTCTTAGCCCATCACTGTGACCAATATTATCAAGAACCTGCATCTCAGGTGCAGACTGCCAGATATAATCACCATCTTCAGTGGCGAAATAGAATATCCCACTATTGCCACCCGCTTGTAGTTTCCACTCCAACTCAAGTTCAAAATCCTTATACGTATCCATTGAGATTATGTCTACACCTTTTGAACCTGGTACGGTCTTCAGACTTCCATCTACTATGGCCCATGATTTCCAGGGAAAAGAATCCATCTTATAGCCTCGCATGCCAGAAACGGTCTCGCCATCAAAAAAGTACGTCCATGTAGTAGTAGTATTTGTACATGACATCATCAAAATACATGAAATAGTTAATATTGTTCTCATCTTGTTAATTCCTATCTATCTTTTGGGTTCCACTCACCCTTTGCAACTGCCGGGACAAAATCATCTAGTCCTGGTGGTGGGAATTGAATGGTCTTATCCTGCTCCGCACTCATGTATGCGGTCATCAGTAATTCGGTCACTGCCACACCATCACTAAAATTTTCTTGAGGACGTATGCCCTTTAGAAAACATTCTACCATATGACGATTCTCCGCAGTATAACCATACGTATCAGCCTCATTGCTAACGACGGGCATCTCACCAGATTCCGCATTTTGTTTTTCAACTAGATCCTCATCTTCCTTTCCCTGAACCTTTCTGCTAAAGAATACCTTAAGATCAGAGTCCAATGTATTGACGAACATTGAATATTCAGGGCCAAACAGTTCCATGCTAAGCCTTAGGCCTGCACCAACAAAACACCAGGATGTAGTGGTCTCAACAACCAATTTATGACCTGCTTCATCTTCATATTCTATGAGTGATCTTGCAAAGTCTTCAGCAGGCCTTTTCAAATAATCTGTCTTTCCACCACTATTTTGTCTGAGTATCTCAGCATACTCAGGTCTCTGCCACTTGAGACATGAGGCATAAGCATTAACACTTAATGGTGTGAGACTATCCCTCTCCTTACCAGGTTCAGTCAACATGAAACGTGCTTCCTCTACAGAGTGACACATCATGTCATTAAGCACACCACCACCTTGTAACTCGCCTTCCCAAAACCAAGGCATGTGTGGACCACTATGTTCTTCTGCTGCTCTTGCCAGATATGGACGTCCTGTTGCCTTTGCACCCCTAGACCATATGATGTCCCTTCCCCTTGTGACTGATGGAGCAAAGACCTGATTTTCAAGATATCCATCCAATAGTCCTGCCTTCTGAGTCAATTCCAAGACCTTTTTTGCCTCTTTAACGTTCCTGCCCAATGGTTTCTCACATGTCACTCCGATCAATTCTCCCTTCCCTGAATCGATCGCATTGAATATTTCCTCCATGATCTCAATTCGTGTAAAATTGGGAGCACATATCCATATGGCATTCACATTAGGGTCTGCGACCATGTCTGTAACGTTTTCAAACACGCTTGCATCATCACCAACACCAATTGTACGAGCGAGTGATGCAGACTCTTCTGCTGATGCCCTTGTCCTAGACATGACACCAATGACATCACAATTCCTGACACCGATCAGTGATTGTATGTGAAATCGTGTTATGAATCCACCACCAATGAATCCTATGCCAATTTTGTTTTGGCTCATATTTATTTTCCCTTATTCTGTCTGCTCTTTAAATGTAAAATAAAATGCAATTGTGGCCAACAGACCGATCACTGAGAGGGTATACCAGAAATTAGAATAAACAAATACACCATTCATCGTATAATGGGACTGAAGATATCCAGAGAGCCATCCTCCGATCACAGGTCCACCTCCAAGAATAATGATTCCAAATACTGTCTGAGCTGAATGTCGAACATCTTCCGATGCGATCTTATCAACATATACATAAGCAGCAGCAAAAAAGAATGCATAGCAGAATCCATGGAATGCCTGACTAATGATCATCACCCAAACAGGTAATAGTTCTGTTCCAAAAATGGCGTACCTTAAACAATATGCTGCAATGCCTATGGTTATGACCTTTTTAAAGCCAAGCCTCTTTAGAAAATAACCGAGATAGGCCATGGTCAATATCTCAGCAAATTGACCAATTGTCATCGCAGGACCGATCTGACTATCTGGTATCCCTATGTGAGAAAGAAAGGGTCCGGTCTGTAGAAAATATATCTGGTGTATGACACTTACAGCCAGACTAGAAATTACCAGGACAGTAAATGATGAAAATTGAAATAGTTCGAATGCCTTTTTGAATGCCAATTTCTCCGTGGCATCCTTTTTGGGAGGGGTGCTGGGCAACAAGAAACAGAATGCACCATATAAGATCGAGATCCCACCCGAGAACTTCAAAGCATCTGCCAATCTACTGGTGACATCAGGTACCTCTGCTCCCACTATGAAGGGGGGCATGGATTGAAACTCAAGGTCCGTTTGAAGCCAGATCATGGGAAAAGCCCAACTGGCTACTATCCAGCCAATGGTACCCCAGACACGGATCTTTGGAAAATCATTTTCTTGATCATTTATGTGTGCAAAGGTTATTGAATTTGAAAGGGCGAGTGTTGGCATGTATAGGATACTATACATGATCGACAAGATCAGCCAAGAGGTATACTCAGTTTGCAGTGCGGTATACCATTTTACAA
>CAYZJY010000049.1:0-14086 GCA_964478995.1 uncultured bacterium | reverse complement strand
GTCCGGAAGATAATAAATGAATACATCAAGGATCCCTTGCTCATCCACAGTGATCTCCATTGGATCATTATCGCCTGTGAAGAATGGGCCTGGTACCACAGAATCAACCGTGACGCTACCCCAATCATACCTAATGTCCAAGTGCGCACCTGCAGCAGGATCTAATTTTAATCCATATAATTCAACTGAAAGTTGATTCCCAATATCCGCATTGATCTCAGGAGGATGAAAAAATAACGCGGGCGGATCTAGATCCATGTTGCTAGGGTCAAATGGGTTGTCCAGTTCATATTCCGCATCCTCACATGAGACGCTTAATATTACCAGAGCAAGGCCCATGGCCTTGATGAAACTAAAAATTGAAATTGATTTGTATCTGATTGACATCAGGATTGTACTCTAGATCAAAAAAATATTCTCCATCAAAATAATCATCACTTGGTGCAACTAGATATGCATGAACCATGTTAATGACCCAAATGGATGCGGCAACACCGCGAATGCTCTTCATGAATGTATTGTATCTACGTGATTCCGCAGCATATTGTATCACCTTGGGTCGTAGTTCCTCAAGTAGGTGGGGATCTGTTCCCTCATTATATGAATCATAATTTTTCTCGAATCCACCCCACGCCTTGTTATACTGATAGTATGAGATCAACGCAGCCAGTCCAAGTGTCGCCTCCGTACCCATGAAACCATAGCCGGGGTATTTTCTTTGCACCCAGATCTGACCACTTCCAGGGATTGCAGTCGACATCATTAGGGCCTTGATCTTTGTAGGAATTGGGGGAAGTTTGAACCATTCTCTCTTTCGATCGATATCGCCAGTGGTTACAATTTCAGATGTATCCGTTCCCACAGATAGAGTATCAGGGACCGGAAGTCCACTTACATCATAGGCCATCTTTTTCATTTCAAGGAGCAGGCTATCGGTAAGACCACTACTATTCATGGCAAATTCATTGACCATTGTCTCCATGTCAACTGAGAATAAACGTCCACTGATCAAAAATTCGTTTTGCTCTTTTTTCTGAATATTACCTGCAATGACGTAATTGACGTCCAATCGTTTACCAAGATCGATCGCACACTCTTGGCTCCAGCATGCCCAGTAATCTTTTTTTCTTGGTTGGAAGATATTGATCTCATTTGTAAGACCACGATCTTGTACCTGGAAGATCTCAAGTTCACGAATGGTCTCTCTGAGTTCTTCAGTCAAGAACTCCGTGAGAGGTTCAGATATAGCCCAACCCTCGAACCTGAGAACAGCTAACTGGTTACCTGTTTTCATGGAAACGGCCTTCGTGGTCTCTGAAGCAAAACAGAAACACAAAAGATGTAATATGATTATTCCTCGGATCACTAACATCATTGTTTTCAAGGGGTTGTTTTCCGCCCTTCCCTGAAACTTACATCAGAGAATGAAATTGTCAAAGAAAGACGTTAAAGATCAAAATTAACTAAAATTGCTTAAGAGGATTATCCCTATACCAATGATCAAGATACAATGATATGATCTTGTTAATACTTTTTTCAACATCTCTGTGTATTTTGCTTGAGTTGGTTTGGCCAATGACCTCGTGAGAGAATACCTTGCTCGTCATGAGTTTCCTTGTGATCAAGGTATCAGCCATGGAGCGATAATATTCATCCTCAGACACTCCATAGTTATAAACACTGAACATCACCAAAAAGGATGACACCCTTTCAATCTTTGAGTCCATGATGCTCACATCTACGACCATCTTTGGCATTTGATCTTCCACAAATTCAATCCCATGTTCCATTAACCTTAGTTCAATGAAACTAAAGACTCGTTTTTCCCAAACGCCATCATCAATTCCTCTTATATTGAGTTCAAAGGTGAGATCCTCCAAACCTCTTAGATTACCCTCATGCCACTTACCCTGTGAGAAGGCCCCAGAGCAAAGTACACTAAGTACCATGAGTACTGTTCTTTTATTCAAAATATAAATTATATGACCAAAACTTCATCAATCGCCTTGGTCGATCCCGACCCATACATGATCGTCTTCCACCTTGGTCTTAAAGGTCTCAAGTGGAGCGGGATCCATTGCCATCATCCTCTTCATGTCTGGATCGAACTTTGAAAATAGCCACGTCATGAATTTCTCAAATCCCTTTACGTTCAACCATGCTTTTACTTCACCTGTGTCATACGAGAAATCACTAGAATGAAACTTACAATGGATGGTCTTGTCCTTTTTATTACATCCTCCGATATTCAAGGCCAAACCTAAATGTGGACATCTATTATTAATGGCGTAAAACTTATCATCATCCTTGATGACTAGTATGTCATCTCGCTTGACCTTGATCAATTGCTCAGAATCTTCATCAAAACTCTTTGTTTCTGCTAGCCTCGTCCATTGAATGTTCTTTTCGTCCATAATTCACTCCTTCATGTTTAATTAATACTACTCCGAATCCATGCCAACCCAGACAAATCCATCCTCTATTTTGGTTCTATAAACATCTACTGGAATTTTTTCCATCTGTGAGATCTCCTGCGCCTCCGCGTTGAGACCCATTTTACCAAGCATCTTTTGAAAATTACTTATTTTCATCCATTCTTTTACCTCTCCAGTCTTATAACAAAATGAACTTTTGTGCCAACGACATGCTATGCTCTCATTTTTGATGTCAATGTCACTTCCTTGGAGACTGAGGTATGCATGCGGACATTTATCATTTAGAGCAAAAAAATTATCATCTATCTTAACGACAAGAATGTCTTCTCTTTTTATCTTGAAAACTTGTTGTTCATTCTCTTCAAATGTCTCTATCTCTGAACATTTGCTCCAAGTGACATCATCCTCAATTTGCTCATTTCCCTTATCTTCCTCAGAGGTAAAATCGATGTCCTCGATCTCGTAAAGAGTGACTCGTCCATCAATACCAGGTAGATTTGTTCGCATGAAGTCCTTTATGACCAAGGATTCTTTTATCTCATCATGGGTCTCCTCAGATATCAAAACACGAGATTGGAATTGTTTATTCGCTGACTCAACCCGACTGGCAAAGTTCATCGCATCACCGATGGCTGTCAATCGCTTTGATTTACCAGCTCCAATGTCTCCTACAACAGCCTCCCCCCAATGAATACCAACACCAATGTCAAAGTCTTGGCCATACATGGTCTTCAAATAGGGTTTCATATCATCCATCTCTGAACACATCTCAAGAGCACTTTTTACTGCGTGATGTGCAGGGTTCTTCTCATCATGCAAACCAAATATTGCGACCATCCCATCACCTATGTAGTTATCGACCGTACCTAGATTTTCTTCTACAACCCTCACCATTCTATTAAAATACCTATTCAATATGAATACAACATCGTAAGGGGTTAATTTTTCAGAGAATGGTGTAAATCCTCTAATGTCACTGAATAAAATTGCAATCTGCTTTGTCTCCCCCAATCTACCAGACACCCCTCTCTCTGATACTGATTCAATATCTTCCTTGTTCAGCACCAGTCTTCGCACAACGACATCTCCACTAACGGTGGTCTGACAGGCAAGTCTAAATTCATCAGTGGTATGTGCCTTGGACCTCAAGGATATTTCTTTCTCAGTCTCTGGAGAACAGTTTTCTATGCCCTCAAGGATCAACAACCTACATGTGGTGCACTTTCCCTCTCCCCCACATGCGTTCACATGGGGTATTCCATTTTTGGCAGCAGTCTGGAGGATCGTATCTCCCTGTTCTACATCAAAGATCTTATTGTCTGGTAAAAAATCTATCTTTGGCATGGTTATTCAAATTTTCTAAAAATATCTTTATCGTTCTTAAATGTCTTGAACTCAAGTGTATTGCCACTTGGATCTTCAATGAAGAATGTCCCTTGCTCTCCTGATGCATCTTTAAATCGAATTTTGGGTTCTATCAAGAAATCGATGGTTTTCTCCTTAATCATTTCGCAGAGTTCTTTCCATTTTTTCCAAGGCAAAATTACTCCAAAATGTCTTGATGGCACCTTGTCACCATCAACCATGTTTCTTTTTGATATTTTACAATCTTCTGGAGAAAGGTGCGCGACGATCTGGTGGCCATAAAGGTCAAAATCGATCCATTGGCTTGACTCTCTACCTATGCCACACCCTAGAAGATCAGCATAGAAATTTCTTGCCTGATCTAGATCATGTACTGGAAAGGCAAGATGGAATCTTGGAATATCCATTTTTTTCAAAGTTGTCATCTAATCACTGCAAACTTACCAACTTTTTCATCACTATCTGTTCCATTTTCTATGTGGTAGAGATAAAGACCTGGAGCGATCTCCTGATTATTGACCGTTCTCATGTCCCACCATAGATTTCCAGAAAACTCATCATCATGATCCAATTCATAGACCAATTCTCCGGATAGAGTGAATATCCTTATCTTGCATTTGCTCGGTAAATTCGTGAAGCGTATCCTCCTTTCGAATTCTGATTCCTTGAATCGTGACCTACTAAAATAGGGATTGGGAACCACTTTTACATTATCGAGGTTCTCTTGTGGTTGTATGCCTGGATATGCTTGTGAAAAATTTCTATCAAGTACCGTTGTCCCTTTTGAGTTTTCTATGGATGCATATCCTTCAGGGTTCGCCCATTCATTTGGGTTTGAAAAATTTGTATCGATCATGGTCTCGAACTGCCCGTTGCCTATTGGAAGATATTTTGTCACATAAGTTGGCTCGACCCCCATGTCGTATGCTACAATGGAATAAGTATACTCAATTCCATCCACAACATTATCATCAATAAACAAATATTTATAGGTCATGCCATCAATAACTCTCCAGTCTGATTCATCTAACCTGATCATTTCCATGCCTGTATCATCTCCAAGGCTGAACCAGGGAAAATATGGATCTGGTCCACTTATCCCATGGTTTCTACGTTGAGAGCGTTCACAATCATATTCATTTGTGTATACACAATGGAGCGAATCTTCTTCCGCAGATAGGTCAAATTGCATGTATGGACGCCAGCCAACGAAAAGTCCATCAGTATCATAGATCCTATCAGAGGCCGAGCCCCATGTCGACCCTCCATCGGTACTCTTATATATCTTATATCCTTCGAAATCTGAATAGCCTGTCAAGACATCTGTAGTACTCTCCGCTGCATCGTCCCAATAGATCTTCACAGACCCAGTATCCGTCTCTGTATGTATCGTGGGCCTCGTTGGTGGGGTAAAACCCTGGTATCTCGAATTATACATGACCTGAGCAAAACGTGCATTATTGATCAGATCATCTTCATTCTGACCAAATATGATGCAGAATGAGAATGGAACCTCACGCCCAACTGGAAGATCAAAGGGTCCACAACTCAAGAATATGGAGCAGTCCAGGCCTTCCGGGTCACGTAAGAAGGCTGTTTCCTCAAGCAGACCTTCAAGAGAATCAAAGTGAGGATTCAATTCAGAACCTAGGTCCGTACCTGGATTCTCTGTATGAAAATGCCAGAGTTTTTCATTATCACTTAGGTTAGTGGTATCGCCCGCCATGATCTTATACATGATCTCTTCTTTGTTTCTTGCTTGTGGACATCCATCCGCACCGGTATAACAACTACTGCTATTACTTTCCATCTGTGGGACGCCTGGTCTACTGTACCAGTCAAACCAATGCCAATCGGTCATCTTCAATGGCTCTCCTGGAAAGATGTCTATGGTCCCATCCTGATCAAGATCGACCGGGTCTGTTGCTCTTGGTGAGTCTAAAAGTTGTGTCGCCACTAGCCCAAAATTATTTCCTGGTGCTGATTCACCATTCATGGAATAGCCTGTGGTCCCACTAAATCCATCATAATCACCAACCATTGCCATTGAAATGAGCATCCTCTCATTATTTAACTCAAATATCTCCCAATAATACTTCATGAAATCATCATCATTGGTATGGTAGGATGCATTATAACCACTCTCATCTCCAACTAACACATCTGCATCAAAATAGAACCCTAATGAGGTTCCTTCATAGTCAAACCCTTTTCCATGATTCAACTTTGTCCCATCCGGCAGAACCATGCCCTCACCACATTTTTGATTACCAAAGTCATCATATATTGGTTGTCCACTCTCATCCTCTGCACACCAATCCCCACTTTCATTACGCACCTTGACCGTAACAAATAGAATATCCTCTGCGTAGGAGACGCCATATGAATGTGCCTCAGCCATCACACGTAGCCCCATGGGATATCCCGTCTGCTCATAGTCATCATTGGTATTGACCATGTTCCCACGATGGGCCCATCGATCATCAAATTCCATGTATACTTCCATGTCAGATATGAATCGACCCTCAACCTCTTCCCAGCAATCTGGATCTTTCCTTGATTGAGAGCATCCTGGAAGATTGATATTATAATCTTGGGACCACCAACCTGGCCAAAAAGATTCATTCATTCCAAGAGCCTCATTATATCGTTCAGGCCAAGTATCGGAGAATGCACTATGGGCCAATAAAGGATAGGTATCACCAGCATCCGTAACATATGTATCTCCAAATATCTCACCATTCTTGACCTTTGTGTTATGAGTATTGACCCGAGCCATGGTTGACGCATGCCACTCACCATTAGGGGAGTTTTGAACTCTGGATAACCATGACTCTGCGACATTGTAACCATAGTACATATATTCATCATCCGATGTCCACTCCTCAAGGTCATCACCATAACTGTAAAAATCGAACTGATCCTCTCTTCGTATTAATTTTGGCCTTAATGCCCATGGGTAGATAAAACCAATCCTTGCATTGGATCGATTGGGGTCTAATTCTCCAAATGAAGATAGTATTATCTTCTTAAGGTCATGATCGACAGACCACTGGTAAGGTCCATCAAAAAATTCTTTTGATGCCTTCTTTGAAATGCTATCTGGTTGCCACAGGCCATCATCATTTTCAGCTTCAAATAATATGCCGACAAATACGGTATCTCCATCATTGAACCATCGATCATATGCCTCATTTGACTCCCATATACCATATAGTGTGACTCCATCCGCATCTACAATATTCTCTAAATTATTCCAATTGAACTTATTGGAATATTCATGTCCAGGAACTCCTGCTAAAAAGGCCACCGATGGTAAATATGAGTATCCATTCCATATGCCCATGGGGTGCTCATCCCAGTTGATGATGTTGCCATAGTTTGATATGGCAGTTTGGGCCTTGCCCTGAAGTAAATATCCGATTGCCCTATCGCTCATTGGATTTGTTGGAAAGGGATTATCACCGATCTTTGCAACTAGACCATCCTTATAGGGGTCTCTATATGGAGATTGAAGATATTTACTTTCCTCTGAAAAAGAAAATGTGAAAAATAATATCGCTATAAGTTGTCTATTCACTTTACTAAATCAATTAAGGACATTTCTCAACGTATCTAGGTCAATGTTTCCACCACAGATCATGACACCTACCTTCATCCCCTTCAATTCATCTTTCTTCTTCAATAATGTTGCAACAGCGGTTCCAGCAGCACCTTCTAATAGTTGATGCTCATTTTGGATATAAAGGACCATGGCACTTTTTATTTCATCTTCAGTGACTAGAACCGTTTCATCGATCAGTTCACAGCATAATGGGAATGTAATGGAGTCCTCTTCAACCCCTCCCGCAGTACCATCACTGAGTGTTGGTTTTGATTCAAGTTCAAGTAATTTACCGGCATCCATGGAATGTATCATGACAGCAGAATTTTCAGGAGAACAACCAATGATCTTTATTTTCGGCCAGACCGACCTTAGATAAGATGAGGTTCCCGCTATCAGACCACCACCACCGACAGAGATAATGATGGCATCAAGATCCTTGGATTGCAATTCGATCTCCGCACCCAAGGTCCCTTGACCAGCCATAACCTGAATGTCATTATAGGGGGATACATAGGGTGCTCCATTTGAGTCTGAGACCCCCCTGGCCTTCGCTTCTGCCTCAACACAATCATTTCCAAAGACCATGATCGTAGCTCCATGGTCTCTCATGTTTGATAGTTTTGCCTCTGATGATCCTTGCGGAACATATATGCTACAACCGATGCCTACCTTACTCGATGCATACGCCACAGCTGCGCCATGATTTCCTGTCGAAGCAGAGACAACGCCCTTTTCTTTTTCTGAGTCGGGTAATCCAAGTATCTTATTCAATGCTCCTCTTACCTTGAACGAGCCTGTCACCTGTTGACTCTCTAATTTAAAATAAACCTCCGCATTCACTAACTCTGAGAATGAGGGTGAGTAAGACATTGTGGTTTTTCTCGCAAAAGGCCCTATTCTAGTTGCAGCACCCAATATATCTTGTTTAAGATCCATATGAATTACCTTTGATCTACCTTAGATGAACTGGATTGGGACTAGGGTCAATCATCTCTAAAATGTGTTTTACCTTCAAGAGCCTTCTCATACTCATTCTTGCTTAAAATATTCTCATCCAAAACCATGTCTGTCTTCAAAATAGCATCCAAAAAAGAATCCAATTTCTTTTGATCATTGCGAACTTCTTGATTAAGGTAGTTATAGTCCACATTGATGCAGATTGCTCCAACCAGACCATACCCATCCCTGTAAATGGGCATTGTTGTACATTTGAATTTTCTCGAACCGATATTGAGTTCATAGTTGAGTTTATCCTGATTCTGCAAACCTCTCATTTTTAGGTCATGTACGAGGTTTGTCGCAGGTGCATCTACATTTCTCCCCGTCACATTATTCTTGATGTGATAGAGTGCTTTGGATGGGTTTGTAAGATTATGTAATAGTATCTCCATGCCTGTGTCTGGAAAACTATCGCCAATGAGACGGACAATTCGCTTATAATTATCAAGGAATTTTAGCGTGTCATCAATGATCTTATCTCCATCATACTTTCGATATAGTTTTGTATAATTATTTCTATCCTCACCCTTCAAATTATTTTGGACATTATTTTGTTCTCCGATCAGAATCAATTGCCTTGCAGCAGTATTATCTCTATTACGGAGAAGGTAGCCTACTCCTATCTTAAATTTTTTAATGTCAAAGAATAGATTCTTCTGATCATCAAGATCAAATGGATAGAATTCATGATCATCCAAATTGGTACCACCTTGCAATTTTCTCTCTCTGAACTTTCCAAAAAGGAATCCAAATAGAAGTAGAATTGCAGATGCTACTATGTCAACTAAGAGTTCATTAAACATTATGTCATTATTTTTATTTTATTGACATAATCTACTTATTATACCAGAAACAATAAACCCCACGAATATGAGATAACAAAGAAATGAACGAAATAGAATTAAAACAAAAGGTTCTCAGGATGTAGACTTTTTAATGATAATCCCCAATTCTTTTAACTGAGAATCACTTACGTTACTAGGACTTGAGTCCATTAACGATGCTGCAGATGTGGTCTTTGGGAATGCTATGACATCTCGAATATTCTCAGTTCCAGCCAGCAACATGACAAGCCTATCAAAACCAAATGCAATTCCTCCATGTGGTGGTGCACCATAAGAAAGAGCCTCTACTAAAAACCCAAATTTTTCTATGGCCTCCTCTCTACTCAGTCCGAGCAAAGAAAATACTTTTTCCTGAACTTTAGGAGAGTGTATCCTAACTGATCCACCAGCGATCTCATATCCATTCATAGTTAGATCATAGCCTCGACTAAGAGTCTTTAGAGGATCACTATCTAATAAATCAACATCATCTATCCTAGGAGCAGTAAATGGATGATGCATCGCAATAAAACGATTTTTTTCATCATCAAATTCAAACATCGGAAATTCAGTTATCCAAACCGGAGAAAATTTATTTCTATCAATGAGGTTTTCTTTTTTTCCTATTTCCTTACGGAGGTAGCCCAATGCATTTAGCACTATTCTTTCTTCATCACCTATCATGAATAATATATCACCATCCACCATTTCTAATTCTGACTCTATTCTTTTTTGAAGGTCTGGAGGAAAGAATTTGGAGATTCCTCCTTCAAATCCAGCATCCTGTAGTTTCATCCATGCCAATCCCTTGGCCTTGTATTTTTTTACAAGTTCTGTTAATTGATCGATTTCTTTCCTTGAATATTTTGCACCACCATTTACAACAATGCCCTTCACTATCTCTGAAGAACTAAATGCGTTAAAATCAGAGGCATCTGTAAATCTTTTAACGTCTCTTAGTTTTAGGTCATATCTTAGATCAGGCTTATCAGATCCGTATGTATCCATTGCCTCTTTATAGGTTAATCTTGGGAAAGTGTCAGGTAGTTGGATTTGGGAAACAACCTTAAAAACATGCCGCGTGAGACCTTCCATGTAAACAAAAATATCCTCTTCATCTACAAAAGACATTTCTATGTCTATTTGTGTAAACTCTGGTTGCCTGTCCGCTCTGAGATCTTCATCTCTGAAACATTTAACAATTTGGAAATAGCGATCATATCCAGATATCATCAGAATTTGTTTGTAGATCTGTGGTGATTGGGGTAGTGCATAAAATTTACCCTCATGAACCCTGCTAGGGACCAAATAATCCCTCGCACCTTCGGGAGTTGATTTCATGAGCATGGGTGTCTCGACTTCCACAAAATTATTTTCAGACAAATAGGATCTAGTTGCCTGATATGTACTATGGCGTATCAATAGATTATGCTGAAGTTCCTCCATTCTGAGTTCAAGATAACGGTATTTTAATCTGAGATCTTCTTCAGCATTTTCACGATCATTGAGCATGAATGGTAAAGGAGCAGCCTCATTAAGCATAATATATTCGGATACCAATATCTCTATCTCACCAGTATCAAGATCTGGATTTATTGCTGATTCTACTCTCGGCCGCACTATCCCCTTGATCGAGAGCACATCTTCCATGGATATTTTCTTTACCTTTTCAAGATCACCTTCATACTCATCTGCATCAAAAACGATCTGTGTTTTACCGTATCTATCACGAAGGTCTACAAACACAACTTGACCATGTAATCTAACCTTATTGACCCAGCCATTTAATACCACGCTATCATTAAGGTCAGAGGACCGGATCTCTCCACAATTATGTGTACGTTTAAGCATGTTTAATCAAAATTTTGCATAAAAAAACCGCTCATAAATTACAAGCGGTTTTCTAGAATATAGTTGGATAAATAATTATCTTTTTGATATCTGTAAACGATTCAATGCACGAGCCAAAGAAGCCTCTATCCTAGCGTCATTTAATTCTGAATCTTTTTTGATCTTCCTTTTTTTTGCTCTTTCAAGTGATTGGTTAGCCCGCTCTGAGTCAATTTCATTTGATCTTTCCAACGACTCAACAAGCAGTTTAACTGAATCATCAACAATCTCAGCGAATCCTCCACCTGTGGCAAAATACTCATCTTTGCCATTTTGAGTTACCTTGATCTCGCCCACAGATAATGCAAAGACACCCTCTCTATGATTACTCATGACCCCAAATAAACCATCTAATCCAGGGCAACGTAAATAAACCACACCATCAAGTTTGATCTCCCGGATTGGTGTTACTATCTCAACATTATATGCACTCATCAGGCTGCTGATTTCTTATGTTTTTCTACGGCCTCATCAATGGCTCCAACATATGCAAATGCATTTTCTGGAAGTTCATCTACTTCTCCTTTAAGAATTGCATCAAACCCTGAAACCGTATCTTCAAGGCTAACATATCTACCTGGTGTACCAGTAAACTGTTCTGCAACAAAGAATGGCTGAGACATGAATTTTTGGATCTTACGGGCCCTTGCAACAGTTAATTTGTCATCATCTGACAATTCATCCATTCCAAGAATGGCAATGATGTCTTGTAGATCCTTGTACTGCTGGAGAACTGATTGTACATCTCGCGCAACATTATAATGTCTCTCACCAATGATCCTTGGGTCTAAGATTCTTGAAGTTGAGGCCAATGGGTCTACCGCTGGATAGATCCCAAGTTCTGCAATCTTACGTTCTAGGACACTCGTTGCATCCAAATGAGCGAATGCAGTAGCAGGTGCGGGATCAGTTAGGTCATCCGCTGGTACATAGACAGCTTGGACAGATGTGATCGAACCTTTTTTTGTTGACGTGATACGCTCCTGAAGATCACCCATTTCAGTGGATAACGTAGGCTGATAACCAACTGCTGATGGCATCCGACCTAAAAGAGCAGAGACCTCGGAACCTGCTTGGGTAAATCGAAAGATGTTATCAATGAACAATAGAACATCTCTTCCTTCATCATCTCTGAAAGATTCTGCCATCGCCAGACCACTCAAAGCAACACGCAAACGAGCTCCAGGAGGTTCATTCATTTGTCCAAATACCATGGTCGTTTTATCTATAACTCCAGATTCTGTCATCTCAGCATATAGGTCATTACCCTCACGAGTTCTTTCTCCAACACCAGCAAATACTGAATAACCGCCATGTTCAGTTGCAATATTTCTGATCAATTCTTGGATCAAAACTGTCTTCCCAACTCCAGCACCACCGAAAAGGCCTGTTTTACCACCCCGAGTATATGGTTCCATTAAATCAACAACCTTAATACCTGTCACCAAGGCTTCGGTTGAAGTCGCTAGATCCTCGTGCTTTGGTGCGGGACGATGAATTGGATTTCTTTTCTCAGTCTCACAATCACCCTTCTGGTCAATTGTATTACCAAGCACATCAAATAGACGTCCTAAGGTCTTTTCCCCAACTGGCACAGAGATCGGTTCTCCTGAATCCTTGACCTCATGACCTCGTACCAGTCCATCGGTACTATCCATGGCAACTGTACGCACAACGGCATCCCCAAGATGTTGGGCAACTTCAAGAACAAGAGTTCCCTCTTCGCCTCTGTCAACTGTTAAAGCATTATAAATATCTGGTAAATGCCCGTCTTCGAAAGCAACATCGACGACAGCGCCCATTACCTGTGAGATTTTTCCATTCTTTGACATAAAATGATGTCCTTATTTATTAGCCTAGGGCCTCAGCACCACCTACTATCTCAAGCATCTCTGTAGTGATGGCCGCTTGCCTTGCTTTATTGAATTGTAAAGTTAAATCTTTGATCATGTCCTGAGCATTTGATGTTGCGTTTTCCATGGATAACATACGTGCCGCTTGTTCACTAGCATATGACTCTAACAAATATTTCCACATTTGGACGTTTAAATGTCTCGGAATCAATGCACTGACCAATTCTTCCTTTGAAGGCTCGTATAGACGATCAGAAACTGTAATATCACTGGAATCATATGTAAGAGGTAGAAGTATTTCCGACCTTACTTCCTGCTGTGCAATGTTTACAAAGTAATTGTATACCACATGAATCTCATCTACAGTACCACTAATGAAATGATCAATGATACTTCTACCGATCATCATCGCATTCTCAAATTCCATTTCTGCCCAGAAATCAACGTGGCTCTCATTAATGTTATAATTTCTATATGAAAAATGATCACGCGCCTTTTTACCTATGCAAAAAAGATCTACATTATCTTTTCCAAAATCATCAATCTCACCTTGAGCAATTTTTAATAAATTGGTATTGAATGCGCCAGCCAATCCACGATCAGCGCAGACAACAACATAAGCCTTTCGTTTTACTGTCCTATTATCTAGCAATGGCAACATGCTTCTATCGACATCCGGCAATAGATTATGGATGATCTCATCAAGTGAATTACTATATGGACGGGCTTGCTCCATCCGTTCTTGAGCCTTTCGCATTTTAGCAGCAGCGACCATTTTCATGGCCTTGGTCACTTTTTGAATGCTCTTTACCGATTTAATTCGGTCTCGTATGTCCTTTAGATTGGCCATTTAGAACTATGCTTTAAATCCTGCTTTATAGTCAGTTATTGATTTTTCAAGTTTCTCTGCTGTTTCATCTGAAATGGTACCTTCACTTACTATGGTGGCAAGACTATCAGAGGCATTTGCCTCAAGGTACTCAAGTAGCCCTGACTCAAACTCAGAGACTTGACTGGCATCTAGATCATCTAGATGGCCTTTTGAAGCGGCAAAGATGATGGCAATTTGTTTTTCAACATCCATTGGAACGTATTGATTTTGTTTTAGTATCT
>CAYZJY010000048.1:7993-14810 GCA_964478995.1 uncultured bacterium | reverse complement strand
TCTTCAGTGTAATATTCAGCTAAACCTTCAACAACCCAACCAGGCACGCCTGTTAAAAGACTATTCATGGGTTCAGGTAGCCACCAAGGTCCTTTGGTGGTGTTAAAAAATACAAGATGTTGTAACTCATGGGCCAATACAGTTCTTAACCATTTTTCATTACCATTCCAAAGAGCCGCATCATTCTGGTCTACCCATATAATTGTATAATTTCCTGGCGTAGCAAATCCATTCAAGACCTCATCTTCTGTAGTGAATGCGATATCTAATCTTGGTAAAGTATCCAGTCCCATTTGCTCTATTAGAGTCGGTCTTATCTGCTCTGCGATTGAGGCCCCTTTTAAAGCAATATCGCGGATGTCATCATGATAATGAACATCAAAATGGTCAGTTGAGATCGTATGCCATTTTAATTCACCATGTGATCGCTGGCTCATCATCCAAGCACCTGTAGCATTTAATATTGAAAAACTGATCAAATATGTAATAAGTATTTTTTTCATAATTAGTATTCGTTATTTATTCCTAAGTGGACTAACTCCTGTTTTAATTGTTTAGAAGATCTGAAGTGTATTCCTTTTATTCCAACTTGTTTTGCTGCTTGGATATTTTCTAAGAGATCATCAATAAAAAGGCATTCTTGAGGTTTAGCATCTGCTTTCTGCATTGCTATTTCATAAATCTTTTTCTCTGGTTTTCTAACACCTACATCAAATGAATATACGGCTCCATTAACTAGCCTAGGAAATAAATATCTTTTTTCTATCTCATCCTGGACATGTTTGGGGTTAGTATTTGATAATAACCATATGGAATAATTATTATTAAGGTCTTCTAATATCTTGATCGTATTTTTTTCTTCTCCTAATAGTATTCTCCATGCATTCCAAAAATCTGAACTTTTCAAACAACATGGTTGTGGAAGTGCTTCTTTATAAGCAATAAACCAATCTTCATTATTAATCATGCCTCTTTCATATTTGTCATGAACACCCCAAGGAAATAATTCTTTTACCGTGTTGATATCTAGGTCCGCAGAATCACTTATATATTGATATGTTCTTTCTGGGTGTATGTCAATCAATACTCCACCAATATCAAAAAAAATAGTTTTAATCATGCTACCACTCAAATGGCCCTTCTAAAATTCTCCAAAAAAATAGACTTACTGTTGTTCTATGTGGTCTCCATTTTTGAGACCTTTCAACCATCTCATTTACTTTTGGCAACTGATCAAGGTCAAAATAACATTGAAATCCTTTTTGCAGTGCTAGGTCAGTTGCTGGAAAAATATCAGGACGATTTAATGTAAACATAAGAAACATTTGCGCAGTCCATAATCCCACTCCCTTGACCTCTGTTAATATATCAATAACATCGTCGTCTTTTTTTTGATCAAGGGTTTCATACTTAATGGGGTCTTCAATGAATGCCTCAGCTACGTTATGAACATACTGTGCTTTAAACTTGGATAGGCCAATAGAGTGTAGGGATTCCAATTTTGTTGATAAAACTTCTTTTGGTGTTGGATATATATCATTGTCATAAATAGCAATAAACCTATCATGTATCGCTTTTGCAGAGGTCCCAGTTAGTTGTTGGTATATAATAGAACGGGTCAATGACTTAAAATAGTTTTGTTCTGGCAGTAGGTTATCAATCTTAAAAGCATTGAGCAACCTCTTAAGATCAGGATCTATTTTTTTTAACTGCTTTATGGAATGATCAATATTCACAAGTTCAACTTTTTCCACATATATAAATCTGCATTCCACTTTTCGCATCCATCGGCGATCCATCATAATTACCAATTTTATCTTCAATCCTAAAATTAGACTCACCTAATAATATATCCATTTCATGTGGATAGTACATCCGCATGCCATAGTGGTATTCATCAGGCATGATCTGACCATTTTTTTCCAAATACCATGTCAATTCATTGATCTGCGACTTATCATCGTATTCATTGGATTCCATGATCCGACACTTGGTATTCTTGTATTGAAAAAAAGATGTGGCTGGGTGAAGCGTTTTTGAATCCCTATAAAGAAAAGAAGGGTCTGGAATAAAAATTGACAATAAAAATTTTCCTTCAACTTCAAGATGCTTATTAACACATCTCAAACAATTTTTTGCATCAATAAGTGTAAGGTTATGTAAAAAAGAATTAAAACCAATAAAAATAAAATTGAATTCCATGTCTAACTTGAAATCGCACATGTCTCCTAAAACAAAGCGGGCTTGATCCGCATATTTCTTTTTAGCTACTTCTAGAAATTCTTTACTTAGTTCCAAACCAGTATAGTCTAAACCTAGATCAAGAATACATTTCGTAAGCCTACCCGTACCCGAGGCAAGTTCTAGTACGGAGCCACTTCTTCTACTGGCAACTGTTCTAAGTAACTCGATATCCCAATTATAATTTTTGTGAATCGCATCGTAGAGATCTGGCATAGAATAAATATTCATTTCGCTATAAATCAGGTGTTGTTGAATACGAGGCTACAAAGAATAGACTCAGAATATTAAATAATGGAAAATGGTGCTATATTTTTTAAAATATTGGATAACTGATTTTAAATAAAATCTAGTTTAAGACAACAAGTTCCTTTGTTGTTTTATTAAGAATTTCACATCCTCCATTACCTATAATCACATCATCCTCTATTCGGACACCTCCCCATCCAGCAAGGTAAATACCTGGTTCGATGGTCATAACATTATTTTTTTCTAATATCTGTTCACTTTGAGGATTAAATCTTGGAGAGGTATGAATCTCCAAACCTAGACCATGTCCAGTACCATGTGTATAATATTCACCATATCCCATTTCTGTAATGTAATCACGTGTGGCAGCATCTACCTCTTTACAAGGGACTCCTGCCTTTGCAATATCACAACCCCGTTGTTGAGCTTCTTTTACTATTGAATAGATCTCTTCATGTTTTGATGTGGATGCACCAACAACAGGTGTCCGGGTCATGTCAGCATGGTATCCTCCATATTTTGCTGCTGCATCGATCACAACAAAGTCTCCATTTTGAAACTGTCTATCTGTTGGAATAGCATGCGGGAGAGCGCCATTTGGACCGGTTGCTACAATTGGTGAATAGGCCTCGCTCTCTGCATATTCTCGATATTTAGAGACCATGGCATTTGCTACATCTTTTTCAGAAAACCCTGGGCGTAACATTGGGAGAATCTCTTCATACACTTTATCAGTGACCTCTACTGCAGTCCTAAAACAATTTAACTCATACTCATCTTTTACCGAAGCAAGGTCTTCAAGGATCATTGACATGTTCTCCCAATTTGTATTGGGAAACATCTCTTTCATGTTTTCATATTGGGCGTAACTCATATGGTCACCTTCAAAAGCAAGATTAAGGTCATTAGGCATTAAGTCATTTTGTTTGATCTGTGCGAAATGTGAACTCATATCAATAAATATCTCAAATCCTTTAACTTGTGCTTTTGATTGTTCTATATAACGTCCGTCAGTAATAAAATATTGTCCGTTTGGTGTTACTAGACAGGATGCAGCAGACCCAGTAAAACCACAAATATATTTAATATTGGTCAAGTTCGTTATTAGAATTCCATCTAAGCCTTTGTCACCCAACACCTTGATAAGGTTAGTTTGCCTTTTAGAATAAATTGTATCGCTCATGTTAGATTAATCCCTTTTTGACCTTTCAATCAATGTTTGAATAGTGTCCCTCTCAAGTGAAATTGATTCTTGGCTTTCCCCCTTGGCTTCCAATGCATCTAACACCTCAAGTGCTTGTGAGAACAATCCTTGATTTTTTAAGACAGAAACAAGTGTAAAAGTGGCAAGGCGTGAGCTCACTTTCAAAGGTTCACTTAATTCATGAACTGCAGTGTCAGAAGGTGAGACATTTTTTTGATGAGATTCTATTTTCTGTTTAGAACTTTTCTTATCCTCATCGCCAGCATGCTTTGATGTGGCCTTTGGTTTTGATTGTTTATCTTGACCATTAACCTTATCAATGAAGTGTTGTGCTGTTTCGTGACTTGGGTCTAATTCTAGGACATGTTTCCAAGACCTCAGTAGTCTATTTGTGGCCCTACCAAGCACAGTTTGTATCTCACATAACGTCTCTGCTGCAGCTAAATGATCGTGGGCATACAATAAAACTCTTTCTAATAATTTTTCAGCTTTCTTTAGGTCACCCTCTTCCTTTTCAATTTTCGCTAATACATATAAACCAGAGGGGTCATTGGAATGATGTTTTAATCCTATGTCACATACTTTTCTAGCTCGCCTCAAATCATTTTGTTCAAAATACATATCTGCAAGAACTGGAAATAAAATTGTATCAAAATGATCGGCAAAATAAAGTTCTAATTCTATTTGATTATTAAAATTCATTTTATCGCCGATTAGACTCAACCCAATCTGTGATATAGTCTATGGTTGTTTGAACTGGAGTCCCAGGTCCAAATAGTTTTCCAACTCCCAATTTTTCAAGGGTCTCCATGTCTTTTTTAGGAATGATTCCACCTCCAACAAGCAAGACATTATCCAATCCTTTATCTTTCATCAGGTCAAGGACATTGAGAAAAATCGTGTTATGGGCATTGTTAAGACTTGAAAGTGCAATGACATCTGCATCTTCTTGAAGTGCTGAGGAGACAATCATCTCAGGTGTTTGGCGAAGTCCTAGATATATTACCTCCATTCCTGCATCTCTATACGCAGAAGCAAGCACCTTTATTCCTCTGTCATGCCCATCAAGGCCTGGTTTAGCCATAACAATTCTTAACTTACGTTCCATATGCTGTAAAAGTTAATAGTGTGATTTTGTACTTCATAATCAAGATTATCATTCTGATCTGCATACCGCTTCAACAAACATAAGCTATGTATTGCTATTCAAAATAAATGTTACTGGCCCATTATTGACCAACTGTACATCCATCATTGCACCAAATTCACCCGACTGTACTTGAAGACCATTCTTAATTAATAAGGTCTTAAATAATTCATATAGATTATTACTTAAATTAGGGGATTCTGCATTCAAGAAACTCGGCCTCCTACCTTTTTTAGTATCCGCACAAAGTGTGAACTGACTGATCACAAGAGCTGCGCCGTTGACATCCAGTATTGAAAGATTCATTTTATCATTATCATCATTGAACATTCTTAATTTTGATATTTTGTGAGCAAGAGACGTTGCATCTTTTTCATCATCTCCTTTCTCAATTCCCAATAGAATGACCAATCCTCCATCAATTTCACCAACTATATTTTCTTTAACTCTAACATTGGCTCTAGAAACCCGTTGAACAACAGCAAGCATCAATCAATCCAAACGTTATCTTTACCGTATTTTCTTCTCAAATGCTTAATAAAGGAAATCTCAGTTGATACATTGACATTGTGTGCCAGTACTTTCAATGGCTTAGGAGAATTTGAATTCGGTAGATGAAATAATAACTTACAGTCACCCGGGTTTGATTTTGATATATCCATCAATTCATCGATATCCTTTGATTCAACTTCTCCTGAAGGGAATTTAATATTCAAGCATTGAGACAAGCGGGTTCTTACATTATCAACTGAAATTATTTCATCGGATAAAATCTTTAGATCTGAAAAATCAGAGGTCTCTGATGGTTTGCCTTTAACAAAAACCACATTTCCTTCTTCAATAAGATTCCCATACGATTGGTAACAATCACTAAATACAACGATTTCAGCATGGCCACCTAGGCAGTCCATATCAAAAAAGGCCATTTCTCTATTACGCTTATCAAAACGCCTAACAATCTTTGTGATCATGCCACCAACAAAAACTGTATCATTCTTTGAGAACTCTTGACCTTCTTCAAATGATACTGTTGTGAATTCTTCTAGGTCTTCAGAGTGTTCCAATAAAGGGTGTCCAGATACATATAGACCTAAAACATCCATCTCTTTGGATAATGATTCTTTTTCTGACCATTCCTCAGTTTTACTTAAGATCGGTTTTTTTATCAACTGATCTTTCTCGTTGCCCACTCCAAAAAGGTCAAACTGGTTTCTATCAGTTTCCTGTTGCATTTTTTGACCATATTTGATTGCAAGATCGATAGCCTCAAATTTTTGTGCTCTATTCCCTTCAAGACCATCAAAACTTCCAGAAAAGACCAAACTTTCGAGAACTCGTTTATTTACCTTTTGTTGTTCTACTCGAGAGCAAATGTCAAAAAGAGTATTATAAGGACCATTTTCTACTCTTTCATTAATAATAATCTCAAGAGCTTTCGATCCGACATTCTTGATTGCATTCAATCCATAAGAGATTGTCTTAGAGTCTATTGGTCTAAAATCCTCGTATGAAACATTGATATCAGGTGGCCTTACTTCTATTCCCATCTTCTTACATTCATTTATTAAAACAACGATTCGATCAATGCTACCCATTTCACTGGTCAAATTTGCACTCATGAATTCAGCTGGATAATGCACTTTTAACCATGCCGTTTGATATGCAACATAAGCATACGCTGTGGAGTGACTTTTATTAAAACCATATTGAGCAAATTTTTCGATCAATGAAAATATTTCCTCTGCCTTATTCTTTTTTATACCCTTTTTCTCAGCACCATCAACAAATTTTATTGCTAACTCATCCATCAATGATTTGATTTTTTTTCCCATGGCTCGTCGCATGATATCTGCTTCAGCCAATGTAAACCCTGCTATCTCATGTGCAATCTGCATCACCTGCTCTTGATAGACAATAATTCCATAGGTCTCTTTTAAAATAGGTTCCATAAGAGGATGGGTATAGAGAATCTTATT
>CAYZJY010000048.1:2857-7893 GCA_964478995.1 uncultured bacterium | reverse complement strand
CTTCAATCAACTTTATTGCTTTATCAATAACTGTAAGATTGCGTAATCCTAAAAAATCCATTTTTAACAGCCCCAATTCTTCTAGTCCTTTCATATCATACTGGCTAGTAATATCGTCTGTGCTAGACTTGTACAATGGGACATAGTCTGTTAGTTCTCCAGGGGCAATGACCACGCCTGCCGCATGGATAGATGCATGGCGATTCATACCCTCAAGGACTTTCGAATGTTCCATCAATTCCTTGTAATCACCATCAGCCATTTCTGATAATTCTGGGCTTTTTTCCAATGCTTTTTCTAATGTTATATTCAATTCATTTGGAATTGCTTTAGCAATCTTGTCAACCTCAGAAAAAGAATATCCCATCACCCTTCCGACATCTCTAACTACTTGCTTTGCTTTCATTTTTCCAAAAGTAATGATCTGGGTAACGGACTCCTCACCATATTGGTCTTTTATGTAGTTTATTACTTCGCCGCGACGTTCTATGCAAAAATCTATATCAATATCAGGCATGCTAATCCGATCAGGGTTCAAAAATCTCTCGAAAAGAAGGTCATGTTTAAGGGGGTCGATGCTTGTAATACCCAAAGCATAGGATACAATACTACCTGCCGCTGAACCCCTTCCAGGTCCTACTGGGATTTTTGAATCCTTTGCATATTTTACAAAATCAGCAGTAATCAAAAAATAACCTGCAAATCCCATATTCTTGATTACCTTAAGTTCATGATCAATTCGTTTTTGGATATTTGGAGAGAGTTCTCCATAGAAAGATTCTGCACCAGATTTGGTTAATTGTCTCAGGTATTCATCAGGGTCTTCTGTTGTTGCAGACTCCGGGATCGGGAAATTGGGTAGATGAGACTCACCCATGGGCAAGGTAAGATCAATGCTATCAGCAATTTTTCTTGTGTTTTCAAGTGCCTCTGGAAACTCTTTAAACAAACGATGCATTTCATCTTGTGATTTAAAATAAAATTCTGGAGTAGCATATCGCAATCGTTTTGGATCACTACGTTCTTTGCCAGTTCCTAAGCAAATATGTATGTCATGTGCTTCCCAATGGTCTTGCTTGGCGTAGTGTGCATCATTGGTACAAACAAGGGGTAAACCCAAATCCAATGAAAGTTTCTTCATGTTCTTTATGTTTGCTTCTTCTTCCGGGATACCATGGTTTTGAATCTCTAAATAATATCGATCCTCAAAAATTTCTGAAAATTGAATGGCGGTTTTTTTTGCTCCGTCATAATCACCTCGAAGCATTTTTTCTGGAACCTCACCTTTCAAACATGCAGACATGCATATCAATCCCTCATTGTATTCACGCAACAATTCCATGTCTATCCTAGGACGATAGTAAAATCCCTCTAAATAACCTGCAGTGACCAATTTCATTAAATTTTTATAGCCAGCATAATTTTGTGCAAGTAAGATGAGGTGATTGTTACCCCAGCCTCCCTCTGGACGTTGATTCTTGTCAAACCTTGAACCTGTTGCAACATATATTTCACAACCGATGATCGGTTTTATTCCAGCATTTTTTGCTTGTTTGTAATAAGGCACCACACTGAACATATTCCCGTGCTCAGTAAGTGCAACTGAATCCATATTAAGATCATCGATTGTATTGACCAATTGATCAATGCGTTGAGCACCATCTAGTAAACTATAATCGGAATGATTGTGTAAATGAACAAATTCAGTTTGCATTATATTGTCCCTAAGTATATGGCAAATAACCCCATAAGGGTGCTGAATTTTAATATTCTAGCACAGTATGTTGCAGATGAATTACTTGGATTCTTCCATAGCAAGGCTATGACCATAACCAATGGTATTTCAACTCCAATAACAAGCAACAAAACATATCCTTCTCCATATACTCCATTTAAATAAGGAATAAGTGACCCACACCCAACAAGGACACATAAGAAAACAATCAATTGAATAGATCTATTTATACCATACATAATTGGGAAAGTTTGAAGCCCTGAAAATTGGTCACCATCAATATCTGCAATATCTTTTACTAACTCCCTTATAAGGGTTAGTCCAAAAGCCAGGGTCATGGGAATCCACATTGGTAAAATTCTGCCATATGCTGCACCTGAAAATAAAAACACCATACCCAATATCAAGGAAACTGCAATATTTCCAAAGATATTTTTCCCTTTTAAATGTGTACTATAAACTATCATCAGTGGCACTGCGATTACTACTCCGATAATAATAGCGATAGTTGGCAATTGAAGACATAAGATTGTCCCTAAGGAAAAGAAAATAAATGAGATAATCAGAGCCTCATTGACTGTCACATTACCCGAAGGTATTGGCCTTGCAGGTCTATTGATTAGATCAATTTCATGATCAATTGCATCATTAAGAGCATTAGACCCCGCTGCATATAGCATTACAATCACTGATGTTAAAATTAAAGTTTGAAGATCACCTAGTCCATTTATAATGGCCGCAGAGATTATCACAGCAATTGCACTAGTGATTACATTTAAAGGCCTAAGTAATTTGATATAAAATAGAATCTTCATTCAGTTTAAAATACTTTGGTTTTAATTCTTAATAATAAGCACTCTTTGATCACCATTATAATCATTTATGATCTCTATATTAGAAAACCCCTCTTTCTCAAATAGGGAAACTACTTGGCTAGGGTGTTTCCCTAGCCCTACTTCTAGAACAAAAAATGAATCAGGCTTTAGGATTTTATGAAAAATTTTTGAGAATCGTTTGTAAAATGAAAGACCATCTGAAAAATCTGTTAGAGCAATCTCAGGCTCATAATCTTTAACGTCTTGCATTAATGTTGGCATTTCTTTTTTTGATATATACGGTGGATTTGATATGACAAGATCATATTTATCATCTGGTAAGGTATTTAGAATATCCATTTCAATAAATGATACGTTATCAGCGTTTAATAAAGAACTGTTCTTTTGAGCAAGGCTTATGGATCCCGGAGATTTATCCACACCAAGGACCAATGAATTTGTCATTTCCTTTGCCATTGTTATTGCAATGCAGCCTGACCCGGTCCCTATGTCTAGTATCTTCGGGGACGAAATATTTTCAACACATTTGATAGCGGCGTCTATCAGCCTCTCAGTCTCTGCACGTGGTATGAGCACCTTTTTATCAACTATAAAATCTCTACCATAAAAATCACATGAACCCGTTATGTATTGTAGTGGTTCATTCTTCATCCGCCTTTTTACCCAAGATCGGAGAGTGGCAAGTTGTTTTTGGGAAAGAGGCTCATCAAACCTCATATATAAATCTAATCTGTTACAATTCAGAACAGAACACAGTAGCCACTCTATTTCAGATCTAGAATTTTGAAATCCCTTTTCTTTGAAATATGATTCTGACCAATGAATTAAGTCAATAACGCGCCATGCCTTAGACATTGGTTATTAAGCAGATTGAAATAATAAATTTACCAATATGTTGCACTAGGCAATGTCAGAAGCCATTAGTTCCTGTTGCTCTGCTATCTTTAATTTTTCTATTATCTCAGTAATATCTCCATCTAAGACCTCATTTAACCGGTAAGAGGTGAAATTAATTCTGTGATCGGTGACTCTGCCTTGCGGAAAATTATAGGTTCTTATCTTTGCAGAACGATCACCAGTTGATACCAAACTTTTTCTTTCGGCCGCCCGTTCTGCTGCAACTTTTTCTTGCTCTGCTGCTAAGAGTCGAGACTTAAGAACCTTGAGCGCTGCTGCTCTATTTTTATGCTGCGAAGATTCATCTTGACAAGTAACAACTAGACCAGTTGGGACATGGGTAATACGAATTGCAGATTCTGTCTTGTTTACATGCTGGCCCCCTGCACCACTTGCTCTATATGTGTCAATCTTCAAATCAGACTCATTGACATCAATATCAACATCCTCTGCTTCAGGGAGAACAGCAATGGTCGCAGCAGAAGTATGTACCCGCCCACTAGTTTCAGTTTTTGGTACACGCTGAACTCTATGTACGCCACTTTCATATTTGAGCATACCAAATGCACCCTTGCCATGAATTGAAAGGATTGCTTCTTTTATGCCTCCGATTCCAGTATCTGAAGAATCCATAACCTTATATGTCCAACTTTTTCGCTCTGCATACCTAGTATATACACGAAATAGATCTGCCGCAAATAATGCGGCTTCATCACCTCCTGTACCGGCTCTAATCTCTAAGATAAGGTTCTTATCATCATTGGGGTCCCTAGGCAGTAACAATACTTTTAATTCTTCTTCTAATGCCACCTTTTTAGATTCAAGATCAATTAATTCTTCTTGCGCAATCTGTTTTAGTTCTAAATCATCTCCTTCAAGAATCAATTGATCATCCTCAATCTCTCTTAACACTGCAAGATATTCCTTACCTGTAATTACAACGCTTTCCAGTGAACTAGTCTCTTTTGCGATTGCTTTCAATTTTTCTTGATTATTGAAAACATCTGGATCTGCCATCTGTTCTGATAACTGTGCATGTTTTTCTATAATGGTTTGAAGTTTGTCCCTCAACCTATTGCCTCAGCAGTATACTCTTTACCAATCATAACTTCGTATTGGTCCCCAAAGGCCTCCTTCAAAGCCCTGATTGAAACCTCGACCATTTCATCATCAGGGGGTTTTGTTGTGATATTCTGAAGCCAAAGACCAGGCTTTTTCAAAAGTTTAAAAATCAATGAGTTCTTTCTTGAAGAAAGTTTTATTAGTTCATACCCAATACCGGATACAATTGGAATCAAAGGAAGATGAAAAAGAATTCTCAGGGGAAGGGAAATAGTCCCCAATAAAGAAATAGCAATGGTATCTACTAATGCAAATACAATAATAGCAGACAAAAGAACAATGAAAAGAAAACTGGTACCACATCTTGGATGTTGTGTTGGAAAAGATTGTGCATTTTCTATGTTTACATCCTTTCCAGATTCAAAATTATATACAACTCTATGTTCTGCACCGTGGTACTGAAACAATCGTTTTACATCTTTTAGCAATGAAATTATGAGTAGGTA
>CAYZJY010000048.1:0-2757 GCA_964478995.1 uncultured bacterium | reverse complement strand
ACTGAAGTCTCTGTTATTGATGTGAATTCTTTCTTTTGAATATGAATCTTACCATTAGGATCACGCACTGCAGTTGCATAGAATCCTGGAACACGCATCATAACACCCTCAATGACAGCTTGGCCACCAACAAGAATGGAAGGTTTCATTAAAATAAATAAAAGGCTTTTTCTCATAAAATATAATAGGCCCTGTTATAGTTTAATTACTATATACAGGGCCTATTAAAAAATAGATGGTCTATTTGCGACCGTATTTCTTGTTAAATTTTTCTATGCGACCTGCAGTATCAACAAGGTTCTGCTTACCAGTGAAAAAAGGGTGTGATCGATTTGAGATCTCTATTTTGCATAAGGGATATTCATTACCATCATCCCATTTTATTTTTTCTTTTGTTTCAACGGTTGACTTTGTTAAAAAAGCATAATCACATGACGTATCTTTAAAAACTACCAATCGATAATTATCTGGATGTGTATCCTGCTTCATTATTTTCTCCTAATTAGATAATATTTTTTAGAGCCAGTCTGACTCGATCAATACCTTCCTTGATGGTCTTACTATTCGTTGCATATGAAAACCGAATATGCCCTGGCGCACCAAAACCATCTCCAGGAACAGTAACTACCTTCGCAGACTCTAGAATATACCCTGAAATATCAAAAGTATCTTTTAATAACTTTCCATTTCCCTTCTTTCCAAGGTATTCACAAAAATTTGGGAAAGCATAAAATGCACCTCCAGGCATCGCACACGTTATTCTTGGCAGGTCATTTAATAAGTCAACTATGAGGTTTCTTCTTTTTTTAAAAGCAGTCTTCATTTCAGTTACACATTTTTGATCACCTTGCAAGGCTTTGATCCCCGCCTTTTGCCCAATAGAATTTGCACATGAAGTTGCCTGACCCTGAATTTTTGACATTGCCTTAATTATGTTAACTGGGCCCGCAGAATATCCAATTCTCCATCCAGTCATCGCATAGGTTTTAGAAAGGCTCAGACAGGTAAGAACAGTAGCGTTAATTTCATGATCTCTATTGATTTTTTCTGTGCTAATGAATTCACCATCATAGACCAATCGCTCATAGCACTCATCTGATATGACAATCCAATTTTTTTCTTTTGCGATTTTCAATAATTTAATCAGCGCATCTGCACTCCATATTCCGCCTGTTGGATTGGAAGGAGAATTCAGGATGAGGCCTTTCACATCATCAAGATTATTAGACATCAAATCTTCAAAATCAGGTTCAAAATTATTTTCAGGAATCGTTTTTATTAATAATGGCTCAGCATCAGCAAGGCGAACAAACTCAGGAAAGGAGACCCAATAAGGCTTGAAAACAATTACCTTGTCACCTTGTTCAAATAGGGCTTGGCATGCTGTTGAGAGGCTTTGTTTTTCTCCATTTGAAACAAGGATATTCTCTTTTTTATATACTATTCCATTTTCTCGTTCTAATTTTTGGCAAATTGCCTCTCTAAACTCTATCATTCCAGGACCAGCAGTATATTTCGTATATCCTTTATCCATAGCCTCTTTTCCGGCATCAATG
Source organism: uncultured bacterium (assembly GCA_964478995.1). Lineage (GTDB taxonomy): Bacteria > Fidelibacterota > Marinisomatia > Marinisomatales > UBA1611 > NZWG01. The sequence continues at coordinate 1,201 of CAYZJY010000048.1, read as the reverse complement.
ATATGGCTCGGAGTATTAAAATCAGGTTCGCCAACAGAGAAATTAATTACATCCACCCCTTTTGATTTCATTTCAGCAGCAATCGTGGCCATTTGTAAAGTAAATGATGGTTGAATCCTTTCTACTCGGTCTGCAAATTTATATTTCAAAACTTATGTTGCTTCTTATGGTGTTTTTCTGTGTTAAATCTCTGATCATCCTTTTTATTATCAATTAATTCATTTGAGACATTGCCATTATCATCTTCAATATCATAATCTTCAGAAATTAAATGTCTATGTTTTGATATTTTCTTATTTTGCTTATTATGATGATGGCCTTTTGACATTCCTTGATTTTTATTAGAGAATTTTCTCTTTTTACGATGGGGTTTTTTGGGTTTTCTAGATTTATTATTCGAGTCAAAGTTTTTCTTTTTTGTTTTTACATGCATTTTCCTTTTAGGCTTAGGTACATCAGATGCGGAAATGCTATCTAGACCATCTTGATCCTCAAGAATATCTGATTCATTATCATCAATATCTTTTTTTAATTCTTTTTCATCATAGGAAAAAGTTTCAGAGTTAAACATCCCATAAATGGTGCCAAATCCACGTGTAATCCCATTACCAAGCCCAATGTAGTTTGGTAAAATGAAGTTCGTTTTAAATTCGCCCATAAATGCTCCCCACTTATTATCATCTACAGGTTTTGGGAATAAACTAGATACTGTAACCTTTGTTAATATATCAGTATCGAGACTTACGCCTACTTCATTCGCTAAAAAAATTATATTTTGTCCTAATAACTTATTCAAGTATGATGGTTTTTCTTGATTAGTTAAAAATTTATATTTACCACCTGTCATATGATTAAGTGCAACCCATGGGGTAAGGAATCGATATCGAAGTAATTTTTCGGAGGGAATAATTTGATTACTCGCAACCTCAACGTCACAATCTTGAACGTGAAAAGTAATGTTTCCAAAATCAAGAGTTTCTAATTTTTTATGAAATTCCATCACGGAATCGACGCCTTCTTTTGTGCCAGTAAGATAAATTTGCTCATTTAATATTTTGACCTGAACCCTTGGATAAAGAAAACGATCTCGATAAGACCCATCCAACATAGGTATAATGTCTTCATCTGGATATTGACGCATAAATACCCCTTTTACTTGGTAGGGGGTTTTACGAACGGGTTTATTTGTGATAACCCTAAC
>CAYZJY010000047.1:9722-15073 GCA_964478995.1 uncultured bacterium | reverse complement strand
CAACACTATCACCGGCTTGGACAGTATCAGTAAAATTAAGTGCATCATGCCATGAAACAGAGTCAAGGGAACCGTAGTAATGATGACCTTGAAATTCACCGAGGTATTCAAATCCCTCGGTCTCATAATCATCGTCATCACCTTCACCATTCCAGTCAAGGTCGTAAGCAAAATCCCAAAAATCAACGAAATCCATCCAATAGACATTTCCGTTATAGGCAACGGTCATGTTACCGCCTCCCCAGTCACCACTGGCATTCCCATTCTCACAGGAGACCGCATATACCTCACCCATGTCATGTATTCCATTGAAATTATCATCCATGAATTGAAAATAATAATCATTGAACTCATAGGTGGCTGCCCAAGACTCGAATTCAGCTTGATTACGGATCGTGACATATTCGTCAGGTGTCATTTCAGAAAGGTTGCCCTCACAACCGTCACACCCAGCACCCATGGATGAGAAGGCCTCTCCATATTCTGCATACATGCTGTCTATGGATGAAAAATAAAACTCGACTCCAAGGATCGTGGTATCCATGTCTCCAGGTTCACCAAACTCGAACATGAGGCTGTAGTAGGAGTCGGTCGTATCAATGTATATCGACTGTTCATGGTATTCTCCATCATAATAAATAATGACATCATACTCCTGATATGGAGCAAGAGCAGTACCAATGTCACCCCATACATTTGTCGTTCCCCAGTAGATGGCATTGTCAGTACTATCCTCGATCACAACACTGGTGATCACTGGTCCAAGGGTGTCCTCTTCAGTATTCTCGCGAACACCCGCAATAAGAAATCCATATTGGTCCCTTGGCTGTAGTACTAGTTCGATCTCATTAACTGTACCTTCTGGTATGACTTGAAATACCCCTCCATCCCATAGATCTATGTAGGTCCCATTATCTGTATTGTTGTGTGCATACGCACTCCATAATCCTGATTCTAAAAATGATGATCCAGTTCCTAAACTATCGGTGGAGACACTAATAACCGTATCCCGTTCAGTTGAGAAGAAGTAGACCGTTGCATCGACCATGGGATTCCCCACATGATCAACAACCGTTGCGTGCACATTGGATGAGTCTTGATCATCATTCAATTCGACCTCTTCACAAGCCACCCACCATCCTGAGTCTTCTGGAAGTGGACCATCTCCACAATCGCAAAAACCGTTTCCATTGTGGCCAGAGTTCATGTCATCCCAATCTATGAGAAGTGGTGGATTTCCGCCACCGCAGACCACGGTTCCTGTGTGTCCCTCAAATATGGAACCATTGCCTGAAGGATTATCAACGAGAGCAACAACCTCATCGCCAACACTGAACTGATTATCGCAGGCACAATCAAGGGAGTCTCTAGTATCTCGATTCAAATTTGATCCGTCTTGGCCTAACTGGAATATTGAAATAATGTTATTTCCGGTTGGAACTGACCCTACATGATCAGACACACGGTTTATTTCTCTTTGGTATCTGTCATTGATGATGGGATCAATATTTGATCTGATCGTGTTATTAATTGCTCCATTTTTTCTTTGTTCCATTCTTCTGGATTTCGATCTCATTTTCATTTCAAAGGATAATGGATCAAAACTTCCATTTTTCTTCACACCTTTGTCTCCAAGTAGATCATTTTTAGAAATGCCGTTCAGTGCCTTTTGAACCCTGACATCAAGTTCTGATCTTTTCTTTTCCATTTCTGTTTTGAGATCCTCTGTCCTTTTTAGGTGCTCCTCTCTTTCTTTTTGGGCCTCTGGATCCTTGTCTTGCAAAGGACCTGCTGCCAATAGAAACGATAGGGCTAAGAATAATGAGATGGATGATGAACGGATCATGGTAGACTCCATTTAGTTTTATTTATGAGATGGAATAAGCAATCTCTATTAATTAGAAGATATCAATACTAGTGGAAACCACCAAGTCAAATGGCAGTTATCAAATATTTTTGTGATACTGAACACAATCTTAATATGTAACCTTATAGGTCTTGATCTCAAAAGGTTCTAGAGCAAGAGAGAATGAACCTTCAACGGTCTGTGGATCACCTACTTCATTCCACTCCATGATATCACACTCCGTGATCGTACCTTTCAATTGTACTGACCCACTTGAAACCCTTCCATGGGTCTCAACCACTCGCAAGATCCAAGCATCTTCCTTCTCTGCCTTTTTCAATACAGTGAGTTCCATGCCTTCTCCAATTAATTTCAATGGAATGTCGACCTCGCTTGCCATGCCCTCAAAGAGCATGGGGCCTTGATTCAAGCAGGAGGACTCACGGATCACATTTGAATGGATCAGGTCATCTTGGTGGGGTAACAAGCTATAGGTAAATACATGAGAGCCTCTGTCCGCATCTGGATCAGGGTTGCTTGGTGAACGAAGAAGATTTAGGTCCAATAGATCATCATGAACCATGTAACCATATTTACAATCATTGAGTAGTGCAACTCCATTATCATGATCGGAGATGTCTGCATATTTATGTCCTACCACCTCGAACTTTGCCTTGTCCCAACTGGTGTTTCTATGGGTATTTCGTTTGACATGTCCATATTGGATGTCAAATGAGGCTTGTTCAGATCTCACATTGACAGGGAAATGTACACGAAGCATCTTGTGACTCTCTTTCCAATCAACCTCGGTTGAGAAGTCCAGTCTTTTGGATCGGGGATCAAGACTGACTATCTGTTCGATGGTCGAGTTTCCAATGTCATAGATAAATCTCAACTGCTGCACAACCTCTCCACTTGAACAAGAATTGGCCTGGGTTGCCTCGGCCGTCTCGATCAAGGCATCTCTATAAAAAAAGTCAACATCCCAAGCATCCCAGTTATTGGGTCTGTCCTCATAGAGAGATAACACATTACCATCTCCAGACATGAATTCCTTTTCAAGTTGTTTATCATAACTGGACCTCAAGGTACCCTTACCATCAAATTCATATCTGATCAGATCATTTTCTAACACAAGGTCATTTGATCTTTGGACATCAAGGGTAACACTATCACCTTTTTTATATGTGCTAAATGATAGAGGCTCAAGATCCACAGCTGCCACCACACCATCATCAGTCATTTGCAGAGAGACCGGGCTTCCATTTTGATCTAGCAATTCATGACCCTGAAAAGATGTTGGAATTCTTACAACACCCTTCCAATCATAGGAGAGTGTATTTGCCAATACAAATGAGTCGGCATCTTCCTTGAACAATAACTTGGCTGCCTTACTTATCAGGTCATCACATCCCTGATGGACCTGTTCATATTCTTTGTGCGTGGTCTGATAGACAAGGTTGATGCTAGATCCAGGAATGATGTCATGGAATTGATTGATCATTAGTATCTTCCAAAGGGCATCCAACTCTTCGATCGGATAGTCTCCAAGTGAGAGGCAGGACCATAACATCTCGACCGAACGTAGTTTCCATTCGAGTTTTCGATTTTGTCTTTTTACAAGCCCGTGCGTTGTAAGGGTTCCCCTATGGAGTTCGAGATAGAGTTCTCCCACCCAAGTCTCCAGATCACCTTTATGCTTATCAAGTCTGTCAAAGAAGTTCTTTGCAGTGTCAAACCGAACTCGGGGCGAGTTCTCAAGATCTGACATTCGTCTTCCGAGTTCAACATTTTCTGGCTTTGGGCCTCCTCCACCATTTCCCACACCAAACAATGAGATGAATTCGTCCAGTTTATCCTTTTCCTTGAAACTCTTTTGAGCGGGCAAGAGAAACTCCGTGTCCAATTCACTGTTGTACGTGTTCTCTGGTGGAAAATGCGTCAGGATCTCTGTACCATCAATTCCACGCCAATTAAAGGTATGATGAGGAAAATCATTGAATTGACTCCAAGAAAGTTTCTGAGTCAAAAAATAATTCACTCCTGCCTTCTTTAGGATCTGTGGCAATGCTGCTGAATAACCAAATACATCTGGCAGCCAGAGATTATCGACCTCAATATCAAATTCATCCTTGAAAAAATTCTTACCATGGAGTAATTGCCTGACCATTGACTCTCCGCTGATCAAATTGCAATCTGCCTCCACCCACATGCCGCCTTGAACCTCCCAATTTCCAGACCTGACCGCATCCTTTATCCTAGCATATAGTTCAGGGTATTGATCCTTCATGAACTGGTAGTGCTGGGGCTGTGATGCGCCAAATATGTAGTCGGGATATTTATCAATAATGCTCAATTGAGTTGCAAAGGTACGTGCAGATTTTCGAACCGTTTCCCTTACTGGCCAAAGCCATCCCGTATCAATATGGGCGTGCCCTATGGCTGAAACACAGAGGTCTGATGCTGCTGCGGGTTTTTCAAGTTCTTTCTTTAAACACTCTCTCGCCTTATTTACATTCTTCCTATCATCACAGAAAGCATTGATGCAATCGTTCAAGGCAAGGATCGTCCTTGATCGCCTTACTGAGTCCTCATCCAAACGTTTCACAAATCCCAAGAGGATCCTCGCATCTAGATAAAGGTGCCACAGATCTTCATCAAAGATACCAAACTTTATAGTCTCGACCTTTGCATTGAACCAGCCATGACGTTTGGGACTCTCTTCTTCTGGATCGGTGTCAGTAAATACCCCAAACAATGAGTTTGCCGCTGCCTCTACCCAAAGTTCCAGATGCTCACCACCTGTGGATGAATCTATTAATGGCACCCTCGCGCGAGCAAAGTTGGGATCCCAAATAGATGCGTTGGTTATCCCCTGCATGAGTTGGCCCTCATGATCGTATACAAGCCCCTCTCCTGAAAAATCCAAGTTGGCTGCTATTGTCTTTCCTGACCAATCCTTAGGCACATCTCCCTCTAGGTGAAACCAAGCACTTTCCCATTTTTCTCCCCATGGATCACCCTCACTTATGGGCTTATAATCCAGTGAAAGCCGATCATCAAATGCAGTTGGCTCCTTGGACCACCCAAATTTTGCCTTGAACATTCTCTGGTCATAAATAAGAAGATCGGGCAGGCGACCATACCAGCTCTCGATCCTTTGAATGATTATTTTAGTTTCTTTTTTATTCATGATCTATTTGTCTTCGACCCAGCCATCATCATGATGATCTCTGTGGTCAGTGTTCAATCTCTCCATCATGATCTTAAGATCACGAAAACCACCAATCGTGAACCAGACTATCATTGACAGAGAGATTACAATGTGTATGTAAATGTAATTTTTCCAAAATGCCATCCAAGTTGCATCACTAACATTATTTGAAAGATTATATGCCGTACCTATGATGAATACAAGTGTCCACACGCCTGTCCAGACATAGTTCAATATGTATATTAGTTTATCTCCCTTGGTAAACTCGTCTCCCATCATGAAGATCTTCCA
>CAYZJY010000047.1:0-9622 GCA_964478995.1 uncultured bacterium | reverse complement strand
GCTCCAGAGCCACCGGCAAAGATCGCCGCTGTTATGGCAAAGAAGAGCGCGATCTTTTGATTTTGCTGAAATAGGAGACTAAAAAGAAAGATGAATATGGCAACGCCAAGTATTGCATACCTTAAGACCTTAAGATGAGTGTCCTTGTCAAAAGGCTTATCCCTAAACGGCATGATCACGTCTTGAACAATGATCGTCGCCCAAGAATGTAAATAGGTGTCATGGGTGCTTACAAATGCAGCTAGCATCAATGCTGCGAATGCTCCAAGCAAACCAATGGGTAAAACAGTTGAAAGGACCAATGGTCCACGCATCTGTGATCTAAGGGTATCTGTGCCCAGATCCTGGAGCGACAGTTCTACAGATGTAGCCACATGTTGGTAGTCAGCATGGTTCATGAAAACATATATCAATATGGGAACTAGAAGAAAAAACAATCCCTGGGGCAACCCTCTGAAACCAGCGAGCACAGATCCCATCTTGGCCTCGTGTGCACTCTTGGCAGAACTATTATAGGCCTGGCTTCCTTGCCAGCTCATGCTTCCATACATGATGCCTATGATCCCAATTAGAAAATACCAAAAGTTAAAATCCTCTACATGGCTGGTTTTGAAGGGATTGATCCTTGATGAATTCTCATGCCTCTCATTTATCTCACTTTTTCTTTCTTCTTGCTCTATTTCTGAAAGTGCCATGAAAGATTCATCATCATCCAGCGCCTTTATCTCTTCCCTTGCCAATTTGATCGGGGTCTGTTCCAAAGAGTATTCTACCTGATCCCAGCCAATGCTAAAGAATAGATAGAGGACCACAATGACCAGAACAAGTGTTGCGAATATTCCTTGAAAAAAGTCGGCGATTATGACAGCGATCTGTCCACCCGTATATACAAAATAGAGTGAGATGCAAAGGAGGACTACCATGACCAGGGGATATACAGGAATTCCCATGAAAGCATCTGGCAACCCACAATAACTTATGAAGAACTGCGCCCCAACTGCTGGAAAGATCCCAAAATTTATGATTCCAGCGGTAAAGGCAACAATGCCCGTAAAGATACGAAACTTCCGGCTATATCGTTTTTCAAAGAACTGTGCTAGGGTCAAACAACGGGTAGATCTGAAGCGATAGATCACCCATCCGGACATGGTCAACATCAAGATGATGATACCTTGGCTCAGCCCCCACCAAGCGAGACTGAATCCTGCTTCGTAACCCATTTCTAGGAACATCACCACAGATATGGCACCAAGACCAGCAATACCACTTGATACAGATATGAGATAGCGCCCAGCGGTTCTGCCAGCAGATAAAAAATCCGTGACACTTTTCATTAAGCCTGATGAAAAAGAGACAGAATAGAACATCCCGAAAAGAACGAGAAGGACGATCAGCCAATCAATTAAATGTAAGTTCATTTGACCCAGACCTTTCCATCTTTACGTATTACCACAGATGACCCATCCCCATCCAATTCAGCCTCCCATCCTGATGGGGTCAGTACGACTTTTGGTGGCCAGGGTACACCTTCTACTGGTTTGTCCATGAGATTCAATTCCTTTAATGAGGCAGTATAACGCTGATTATTGAAAAAATAATTTCTTTGTCTAATGTAAACCTGTCTAAGTGCCCATTTGATCTTATCCATCCCATCATCGACAAATTCAACCTTTTCATCACCTCCAGGAGGCCTTTCAGTGAACTGGACCAGCCCCCAAAAATGAGGGAAGTGCATGTAGATGTGTCCCTGCGGGGACCATACCCAATTGAACTCGGGATTGTCTGTCTTTACATACGTTCCTCCAACAATATCAACATCCCACTGGACCCTTGAAAAGTTGACCTTCCAACTTTCTCCATCTTTAGGAGACTCATTTGATCGATAATTATTGTAAAATGCTCTCCATGGGATAGCGATCTCAACGCTCCAACCCTTGTCCATGTCTGACGGGTCATTGATCGTGCCATCTACATGGACCTTAGTTTTAAGACCAGGTATGTCCCATGAATCAAGAGCCACCTTATCATGGTCATGGTAAGGAGCTAAAAGCAGTAGATCCCACTCTGTTCCGTATGCATTGACCTCCAGTTCGTAGTAGTTATGCGTATCACCATCTGGGTCCAAGAATATTTCAAAGTCATTGTCATAGTAAATGACAGCATCTCTTTCTTTCAGGGTTGCCCAGACATGTGGTTCTTCCATCTGAACTGCAAAGTAGAAATGATCTTCATCCCAAAGCATTTTTACTTTTGTATCGTAGAATGGCTTAGGCTTTAAACTTCCTTCAATGTCAACGAAGGAATCTGTCCACTCAACAGTCTCCCAAGGATCATCATTCAACAAACCGTCGATCAGGATCGGGGTGTCAGTCTTATGACATACATAGTTTTTGGGATCATATTCGATCCTCGCTTCTGGAAATTCATTCCCCCAGAATCCCTGGCCTTGCATTGATGAAATGATCAAGATAATTGTTGATAGTCTAAAGATGAGGTACATGGGATGTCCTAATTAATGTTTTGATTTCATGTCCAATATCGGTCTTGGATCCATTGATTTTAGAAAGAGAACCGGTGATAGGCAAACGATCATCATCAGAACATAGACCTGGCCAATGCTAAACATGTCTGTCAAGGGACCTATCAATTTATTACCAATGACCACAGAAAGATTTGAAATGGCCATGTAGGAGGTAAACATGGTCGCTGATGCCTTTGACCATGATAGCGCCATGGCCAATGCGAACATGGAGACCGTACCAATGGCAATGAAAAAGGGGTGCGCTGCAAGATAAAATATCTGGAACCAACTTGGTAATTCCTGAGTATTCAGGATCAATAGACCAAAGACACCCGAAAGAACTGAGAAACTTCCCCATCCTAAGAAAAAGACCCTCCTCCTACCAAAACGATCGGCCAATACCCCGCCCAAAAGGGCTCCAATGAACTCCAACATGGTTCCGGGTCCTCCGACAAACTGTGAATATGCATCAGATTCCCAACCCAATGTCGTATTATAAAAAACAGGTAGTATGGCACCATTCACACCTTGATTCATCGCAGACAACAATATGAATAATCCAGCAAAAAAACATGGCCTCTTGGAAAATGCATTCAATAGATCCTTGATGACCAAGATGGGGTTTTGAATGCTGCTGATCTCTTTTGTTTTGGACACCGACCCCTTCTTGCTCCATGGGAATCTCTTCTCCCCTGGACGTTCGAGAATGAATAATGGGAAAGCCATGATCCCAACCATCAAGATCGTCTGGACAGTAACTGCAAAGACCAGACCGTTTGAGACAAGCAGCGTGCCCATCACCGCGGCTCCAGTACCGGTTCCGATGATCTTGGATCCCCACATCGCACCATTGACCTTGCCCTGCTCTTCAGGCAACAAAACATCAACGGCCAACGCATCACAACTAACATCTTGTAATGAGGCAAAACAATTATGAAGGAAGAACATCCAACCCAATAGACCAATATTACTTGTGATGTCACCCATGAATATCATTGCGATCAGAGTGAGAGCCATTCCGAATTGTGCAAACAAGATCCAGGGACGACGGCGTCCCATGGATGGAAGAGTAAAGGAATCAATGATGGGGCCCCAAAAGAGTTTAAATGTCCATGGAAGATAGGCCATGGCTGTCAGTTGCCCGGACTCTACAATGGTCAGCCCTTTTGATGCTAGGAATGACAACAATGCAGTAAGCATGAAACCCCAAGGAAAACCCTGTGCAAAATAGAGGATGCACAACGTAGCGATCCTCAACCATTTATTGGTGGTCAATGTGTTATTCATTTTGTCATCGCCATGATCATGGTCAGAGGATGCGAGAGAGTGTGGTCTCTGCCAGCAAAGACATGACCTCATAGCCAGCCTTATTTGGATGCACGCCATCGGAGGTATACTCGCTCATGAGTCCCTCCCTCTCATCTACCATCTTTGAATAATAGTCTAGGTATTCCAGATTGTTCAATTGGGCATGGTCCTTTAACATGGAGTTGACAGCACAGATGGTACGGGGTGGGTCTTTTATCTCTTTTGCCCACTCATATTCATGCACTGGAAGGATCGATGATAGTACAACCTTTATTCCGTGGGCCATTGCTATTTCAGACATTGAGAACATGTTGTCAGTGATCATTTTAACATTAGATGGACCAGTATTGCCGGCAATGTCATTTGTACCTGCAAGAATGACCACAACCGATGGGCTCAGATCGATCACATCAGGCCTGAATCGAATTAACATCTGAGGTGTGGTCTGTCCCCCTATGCCTCTATTTATGTAGGACCGATCATCAAAATACATTGGATATAGATTTGACCATTCCTCCGTTATGGAATCCCCCATGAAAACAACTCTATTTTTACTTGGTGAAGGAGGCGCCAAGGCATCATTGTCTTCTTTGTATCGTGAGATATTTGGCCAATCTAGACTCGCATCATGTTCCATTTCTATCCTCAACCTTGAAATTTTTCTAGTTCATTATCTCATAAAGCGTATTGATCTTGAGGTCTAATTCATTGACATCGCAATCTTCGTCTGGAACAAACTCGACGGAGGCAACTTCACTGGGTAACATGTCAAAATAATTATCACTGAAGACTCCTTGGACTTTACGTGATCGTAAATGCAATTGACATAAAAAAGAATTTGAACGAATGGTGATCTGATATCTTCCATTCACTTTCTCAACATCATGGTGGTAATCTGGCAGTGGAATATTGAGATCCTTTGGCTTTTTGAAGAAAAGTTGGTTCTTGCTCAGTAGTCTTCCATTGGACCTTAGTTCCGCTCTAAGGATCAAATCAGATGGGTCATGCTCACTGATCAGTCTTTTTTTATCAAGACCCTTGGCCATGCGTGAGGAAAAGGGACCAACCTCCATGTCGGATGATTCTTCAAACAGGATCGTACCATCAAATTTGAATAATTTTAAGACCAACTCTGCATCATGGCCATGGTGTTGATCATTGATGACATGTATTTCGACCTGACCCTTTCGATCTAGCATTGAAACAAGGACCGGCCCAAAGAAATGTCTTGCCAGATAGTGCAATGCCTTCCAGTTTCCTCCATGGTCGATACTTGACCAAGATATGACAGGCCAACAATCGTTGAACTGCCAGTACAACGTCCCCATGCAAAATGGCATGTTCCGCCTATGTGATTCCACCGCTGACCTGATTGCTTGAGCCTGCATGATCTGGCTGAGTTCGACAACGGACTCAAAACTATTATTCATGCGATAATCATCCTCAATGTATTTTATTAGGTTTCCCGTTCCAAGGGATGCTTTTTGATGTGCATTCATGATATCAGAGTCAACACTACGATCTTTTTCATTTGTGAAAGCCTCTATGGTCCTCATGTCCGGAAATGACTGCATTCCATATTCTGACATGAATCTTCCGACATTATCCTCGAATGCCTCAAAATCATCTCCTCCATGCCAGACACCCCAATAATGGTTATCGCCCTTACCATGGGTCTGATCATCCTTGGACTGAGTTAAACCATGACCTGGAGAACTTGGCCAATAGAGTCTTCCAGGATCGAGTTCACTGCATACAGAGGGAAGCAATTCATGGAATAATTTGCGATAGTCCTCCCAGACCGATCCTGGCAGTTCTTCCTTCCATCCCCAACTAAGCCATCCAGATGCTACCTCATTATTACCACACCATAGAATGATGCATGGGTGGTGCTTTAAACGATCAACTTGGTGTCTTGCTTCTTTTTCAACCGATCTGAGAAATGAATCATGCGCAGGGTACATCGAGCAAGCAAACATGAAATCCTGCCAGACCATGATCCCCATCTCATCACATAGTTCATAGAAATGATCTGGCTCATAGATACCTCCACCCCAGATCCGCAAGGTATTCATGTTCGCGCGAGTCGCATCTTTCAATAATCTTTCATAATCTGAACGGGTCAATCGCTCAACAAACGAGTCTGCTGGAATCCAGTTCGCGCCCTTTGAATAGATAGGCTTTCCATTTACGTGGATCTCAAAGGATTCCCCTTTTTGATCTTGCTCTCTGTTGATATTAATGTCCCGGATACCAATTTTACGCTTGAATCGCTGTCGTTCATCCTTTGTCTGCACACTTATGAGAAAATCATGAAGGGGTTGATCGCCATGCCCTATTGGCCACCATAGGTCTGGGTCATCAATGGATATGGTGAAGGCAAGATCATTGGGCCCGGGCCTTATCGTGAATCCATGTTCGATCTTTAGACCAGTACGTGACTCTTCTACCGTAACTGAAACATCATTATCGGTCACTGAATTGATCATTAACTCAATGGATAATTCGGCTATTTCATTGGAAACATTTTTGTTCATGATGTGGACATCATCCATGAACCAATCATCCCAACCAATAAGTTCCACATCCTTCCAAATTCCTGATGTCACAAGACATGGTCCCCAGTCCCATCCATAGTGATAAGGTGCCTTTCGGGTAAAGGGGCTTGTCTTGCCTGCCTGATCATTATCTGCAGGAAGACTGTGTTCAAGGGCACCCATGAGAGGAGACACTTCCTTCAGTGGAGAACGAAAATGCAGTACCAGTTCATTTGTGCCATTTTCAATGAGTTTTTTAACATCAACACTCCAAGGATGAAACATGTTATTTGCACTGATCACCTTCGTATCATTCAAATAGACATCAGCATAGGTATCTAGACCATGAAAGATAAGTTCAATGTTCCTTTTATCTAGGATCTCCTTATCTGGGACAAAGGCCATCTCATAGGTCCAGTCCTGATCTGCTATCCACTGTATCTCGGACTCATTCTCACCAAAAAACGGGTCTTGAATGATCTCATTTCTCATGAGATCTAGATGAACATTTCCTGGAACTTTCGAGACCATCCAATCATTGTCATTACCAGATCTTAGTTTCCAACCATCATTCAAATCTTGAGCGATCTTTGTATTTTTTTTCAATTTGTTGCCCCGAAACAGACGTTTAATAATTTTATAAAATAGGTTGTATGGACAATAAGTTTGTTCTTATAATATATATATCTTAAATGAACTATACTATATATTGTTAATACATTATAAGACAATAGTTAGTTCTTCTCGAGAAGATAATACTAAAACAATAACAAATGGAGTAAAACAGATGCAAAAATCGATATTAAATCGCATCCTAATAGCATGTGCTATCATTCCGATGGTTATCGTTGCACAAACATCAGTAGATGTTCCTTGGACAGGAACACCGGGTGAAATGGAAACTTTCATCCATGGTGATACAACGGAAACCGGTGAACAAGCGCATGATGTTTATGTCCTAGCGGCTAACAAGGTTTACTTACAGCTTTCTGAAGTAAACTTAAGTACTAGTTGTGAGTTGGTTGGTGCTGAATATGCGGATGGTGAGCATCCAGCAACAGTACAACCGATCGCTGGTGACGATGGCAATCTACAGTTTACAGGATGGCCACAGAACCATGTAAAGACACATGGACATAGCCAAACATATGCCATAAGGAACATCCTCTTCAATGGGGTTGCTGCTGGTCAAACAGGATCACTCTTTGGTGTTCTATCGACCTATGGTGAAAATAATACTGTGGTCGTTGATCATGTGACATCCGTCCATCATCAGATCATTAGTTACTTCAACTTTGGCACAGCTCAACGCTTGCATCTTACCAATAACACTGCGGTACAGTTCACTGTATACGGTGGTGGAATGTGGTGGGGCGGCTTCGTATGGGGCGGCGGTGGCGGCTGGACCGGTACTTGGAAAGAACTTAAGGTTCAGAACAATACCGTAGAAGGATGTCACGGACAGGTCATGGTTATCTATGACAATGGTGTCATCCCTGGTTATAACCCAATCGTCATCGATCACAACACATTTGTGAACATCACTGACTGGGTCAAGTTCTACAGACACGGTAACAATACCCGTTTTACGAACAACCTATTTGTCAATACTGTCTCCACAGGTCAGACCCATAATTCACATGGACAAGGTCCATCACTGAACTGGGCTGGTGGTCATGGTAAAATGGCAACTCTTCACCAAGGCGAATGTACTGATAGTACACTCCTTGCAAGAGGCTGGTGCTGGGATAATAACAACAGAAACATCCACTACAACAACAATGCCTTCTTTGATACTGAAGAGTTGACGACCATGTTCAACATGGAGCCATGGTGTTGGGACGTAACAGACACCAATGATGTGGTCACAACATACTGTGATACCATGATCGGTGGACCTGGATCAACTTTTGATTATAGCCAAAGCAGATGGATGGATGATTCAACCCAATATCAAATGGATAATAATGGAGTTTCTGAAGCGGACAACATTCATGCAACAGACCTTGGTTTCAACCTAGAGACCGTCTACATCCAAACACAGGTCAATAGAACCATGGATTGGTTAGACAACAAAGTTCATGACACTCATCCTGATGGATGGTGGTTGCATCAAAATGATGAGGACTGGAACGTGGTTGAATGGCCATTACCAATGACCTTCAGTTACAGCGAATCTTCTGCGGCTGCTACACATTGTACACATGGTGGTCCAGTAGGTTCAACCCATCACATGACTCACGCTGAACTAGGAATAGATGAGAACGCAACAACCGTTCCAGCTACTTTCGCTCTCAGCCAGAACTATCCAAATCCTTTCAACCCAACAACAGAGATCAGTTTTACAATGGACTTGACAGCAGATGTCAACCTAACGATCTATAACATGCTTGGGCAAAAGGTTAAAGTACTAGAGAATGCATCCCTTGATGCTGGTACTCATACTTACACTTGGAATGGTCAAGATGAACTTGGTCAAACAGTGTCAACAGGCGTATATCTATATACACTCACTGATGGTAATCAAACGATCAGTAAGAAGATGGCGCTAATGAAATAATTATAGCGGATATATTTTCGTTATGATCTTAGGGGGCAGTTATAAAATTAACTGCCCCCTATTTTTTTTTGTTATTCATGTTTTGTAATTTTATCAGACTGGATCGTGAAAATTGAAAACCTTTAATAAAACTCTATTCATCATGTTCTTCTTCCTCTTCATTGCCTGCTCAAATGAAGGGAATAAAAACAAGAAAAATTCAAACAATAATCCTATCGGAACCACTCAAAGAAATCTCAATTTGCAAAGTTCTGAGCGCCAAGATTATGATGCATGTGACTGCAACGAACGATCACAAAAGATCATTGATAAGACAATCACATTCAGATTGAAATTTGACAGCATGGCTGCTCTCAAGAAAGATCAAGAGGCAAAGAAGCAGGTTCGAGCACATGCAAAAGAATACATTGAACTCGTAAAAAAATGTTTTGAGATAAATAATGCAAGGCTAATGCTAGATAGTGAATGCAATAACCTTATACTACTAGAGGCCAAAAAAGATTCACTTTATAGGCTAGGAATCCAAATCGATCAGGGAGAAACAATCAGATTATGAAACATCAATCCTTAATAAAATATCTATTTTTTTCATGCATTACCATGGGCATGGCCTTTTCCCAAACAGCAACCATTAGGGGCACCATAAAGGACAGTGGAACCAAAGATCCATTGGTTGGTGCCAACGTCTACATAACA
>CAYZJY010000046.1:0-15442 GCA_964478995.1 uncultured bacterium | reverse complement strand
GGTGTAATAAAGATCAATAGTTCACGTTGTTCCTTGTCTATCGTGGTAGACTGAAATATTTTACCAATGAATGGAAGGTTGCTTAGAACTGGAACAAATTTTCTATTTTCTATGGCATTTTCAGCAATGAGACCTCCAATGATGACAGTGTCTCCAGCATTGACAGTAACTTGGGTGCTTACAGTCCTTCTTGTTGATCGAGGTTTGTCAGTCAGCACCTCTGCGGCAGACAAGAGGGCCTCAACAGATGCGTTCACCAAGAGAGTAATACGATTTTCATCATTGATCCTAGGTGTGACCTGTAGATCGATCCCAACATCCTTTTCAGTTATTTGTCGTGAATTTGTATTATTGCTATTGTAGCCATATTGGTTGGCGTTGGTATTGGTCGCACCACCTCCACCCGTCACAGTATTATTTTGTCCCCCACTTCTTCCCATGTTAGAGACACTGCCTTCAATATAAATGGTTGTTGTTATTTGTGTATTGGCCGCATGATTATCCAGTGTGGTAATCTGCGGACTCGCAAGTATCTTTGATTCTCCTCGTGCTTGCATCAGTCTCCAGGCTTGGCCGAATTGAAATGGGTTCAAGGTTGCGATCGTCATGTCATTAAGTTTGAATGGCCATAGAGAACCGCTCGTATCAGTAGCACCGCCTAGGAAGATCGGAGTGTTTCGTGACCAATCTATGCCAGTGCCTTTTGCAGAGTCAACCCCGGACTCAATGAATCTGACAGAGATATTTACGTTTGCTATGGGTTTATCTAACTCCTCCACCATTTTGAGAATATTTGGGATCCTCTCTTGGACATCTGAGATGATGATCACATTTGATACTCCGCCGGCACCACCTGTGGTAACAACGGGTGTAAATGATTGTACCTTTCCCTGATCTGAAAGTACCGCTGAAAGAGGACCTGCCAGATCATCTGAGTTAATGTATTTTAATTTTAGGACCACAGTCTCAAGTTCTCTTACTATCTCACCATCAGCGCCCTTGATAATGATGATGTTCTCTTGAGTGAAATAACTATACCCATTTGGTTTTAAGATCACATCCAGTGCCGCTTTCACTGATACATTTTCTAGGTTTGCGGTAATGGTGTCTCTTACTGATGGACTAACAACAATATTCAGTCCGGTTAATTCACCGATCAGCATGAGAACATTCTTTATGTCAGAATCCTTCATGTTAATGGACATTTTCTGACTCAGGTCATATTGCTCCCCATCTTTGTCAAGCATGGATGGAGCAGAGAGCCGTTGTCCAAAAGACATGGTAATGAATAACAGGAGCGTTAAAAAGGTATGTGTCTTATGTCCCAACGTCTTTTATGATCCTTGTATTTCCAATCTTAAAAGTTATTTGTTCATTTTCGATCTTTTCAATGAGAGCATTATTGATGAGGTCTCCTTCTGTGAAGGTTTGACCATTAATGGTTACAAACGCTTTTTCACCCATTCTCACTGCTGTCTCGATTATTAGTCCATCTAGGGTAGTTAGTCCTGCTTCTTCATCCACATTGATTTCCTGTTCCATGGGCCTTGGTGAAGAAACGGATCGTGGTTCATCTACTTCAACAAAAGGGTTTCTGTCCCATCCATCAAGGCTTGACACTTGTTCCGAAATAGGTAAGAAATCACTCTTGGCACTAAAGTCCTCCTCTTCGGTCTTGGATCCACCTAGGTCAATGCCCTGCCTTGCCCATTTCTTTTTGAGGTTCTCGTATTTAGATGCACTCACACCTGCTGTTCGAGCACGTTTCTTCTTTTTCTTTGCTCCAACAACAGACGATTTCTTACCACTGTTCCTATCAACATAATCATATATTGCATAGGCAAGGGATATTGCTAGTCCTATGGATAAGATTCTAAGTCTAGGTGTCATAATGTCTTATGGTCTAAACTACCTCAAAAATGACAGTATCTAAAATCTTTTTATCGCTATCCGTTATTTCTATTTTCCAAGTTCCTTTGTCAGAGTTTCCTATCTCTCGATGGGATACCGCTGGTATCTCTTGGCCATCTCTCACTCTGATCCTGACTTTGGCTTTTAGATTGCCATTCATGTACCAGACATGGTATATGTTCGTGGGCTTCCCTGAATTATTATTGAGCAGTGCATGGCAGTACACTCGACCTATGTCGGTCGGAAATCTTTTTCCTGGATAAAGAGGTTGGTTATTCTTGACCTTTTTACAGACCATTGAATTGAGGATGTCAATGCTATTGTAGTCAACATTCGTCTGGTTGCTCTCAGCGGGACTCTTTTTTTTCTCAACCACTGCAATGGGATTGGTCTTCTTTTTCTCAACTGTTTTTTTCTTACTGGTCTTTGGTTCAGTCTTTGGCTCATTTTTTGATCTAGGTACCTCAGTTGATACAGCCTCATCCACGGGTTCAGTGGCAGGCTCTAACCACATTTCAGGGACCCCCTCAACACTATCCGGAATGGCGTTCATGTTATTAGCGACTGCAACTTTTTCTTTTACAGTTTTTGCTGGAGTTTCAGTTATCTTTTTTGCTGTTGATCCGGTCGCTTTATTTTTTCTTGGGGTGGTCTTTTTCTTTGGGTTGGGATTATTTAGTTGGGATTGAAAATAAGCATAGGAAATCAATTTTATGGTTTGGTCTCTGGCCTTTTGTTTTTTAAGTACCTCAATGTTCGATGCTGTGAGCCTATATTGGCCTGTCATCATGGACTCCAATAATTGGCCAAAATTAATGAAGGATCCCCTGAGTGTTATGTCTATCGGTATCTTCTCAATAGTGACCTCGGCACCTGTCTCTGGAATGAGGATGGTCTTTTTTTCTACTGTGGCTCTAGAGGGTTCAAATTTTTGGATCTTGAGGCCATGGTTGATGATCATTGAGTATAGAAAATCCGTAACATTTTCATAGAGTCTTTTATCAGGGATCTTTCCAATGATCGTTTCAAATGCTGCGTTCACGGTCTCCCAGTCTTCCTGCATGTAATCTAATTGAGACTCCATCTTTCTGAATTTTTCAACCTCTGAGGAAAGTAGGGTTATTGCGTGGGTCGATCTTTTATGCTGCTTGGAGAGGTTATGGTGGATCATGTAGTACCATATGAAGAACATGACAGTGAGGCCACCAAAAATAGATACAAACAAGAGCCTCTGGTTCTTTAGGAGTTTATCCATTAAATGATGCATTTAAGTTCAAATTGAAGATTGTCATTCCCAAGCCCAACCTTTGATGCTTCACTCATGACCTCAATGTTTTGGAAAAGGCCCGACTCCTTTAGTGTGCTCACAAAATTATCAAAGTGATCATCCAACAGTATTGGATTAGAGTTGACATTCCCTGCAAGTCTCACCATCCTAAGATGTTCATCCTCTTTCCGAACGACCTTCACGATGTCACGCCCTATCTTCTTGTATGCCCTGATCTCCCAGCCTTGTTGGAAGTTCAATTCATTTATGATGATCTCCTTGGGGGTATAGTAACTCAAAAATTTATTAATGGCCAAAATACGATTAAAGTAGTCGATGTCGTAACTAAGCTCATTCATTTGTTCTTCAACACTCGATCTGTTTTGTTGTAGGGAGGCATGCACATCCTGCACGTAGGATAATTGTTCATTCTCTTGCTGCATTGGCATGATCTCTTCATTGATCGAATTGATACTTAACTTTGTGGAAATGGATAGGCCCAAGAAGAATATTAGGGTAGCGGCCGTACTGATCAGTCCAAAACGATTGACCCATCTAAGAATAGCATCTTGTTTGAGATCTTTAGGAAGAACATTCACAGAGTGATTCAAGTGCAACGCTGAGCCTATTGATGGGGTCAATATGGCGGGGTGAACATCAAATGAATCCTGGTCAAAGTCATGGGGAAGAGCGAGGTTCCTCAGCGGATTTAAGAAACGGGTATCGAAGCCCATACTGCCTTCGACGAATTTATCAAGATATGTTATCTCTGCTGCGGAACCACTTAATAGGATCTCTGTATCTTCTGAGATCTTGTGTTCTTTTCTAATGCCATTCACCGTTCTATCAATTTCCTGTCTCCAACTGTCAAAGACCGGCCTAAAAATATCATCATGTGGACCGGCATCTGCTTTTAGTCCCATTGCACGCAAAAAGGTCTCTGGAACCTGGAAGTCTTTTCTGTCTGACCAATCATCGATCGGTAGACCATTATCGCGGAGTGAGTCAGTCAAACTTTGAATTCCTATGAAAAGAGGTTTGATGATCTTTAGGTCTGTTCTAGAGCAACCCATTATGAGACTATTCTTCTCACCAATGTGAATGATGAGCGCATCCTTTTTACGATGTTCAGGGTAGTTCCAGATGTATGCATTATGGATCGATTGTGCCAGTGGGTACCACGCTCGAAGGCCCCATTCTAATTTTTTCCCACAGTCGCTAATGGCGTCCAGTGACTCATTCTCTGCGATGCCAACATGAAAGGTGGTTCCCTTCATGTGCGTATAATGGAGAACGCTGTCCTCAAGAGGGAAGGACAGGTCCTTCTTGGCAGACCATTCGATTATCTGCTTCTTCTCTTTTTGATTTTCTTTTGGTATGTCTACCAATTGTAGAAGGATCCTATCATTGTTCTCTGAAAATGTGATGGTATCCCTTTTTTCAACGGACCTCACGGATGATCCATAGATCTCACTTTGGTCTGAAAGGTTCCCATCAACCTGGTCCATCATTGTCTGAAATGATTCCATCAATTCCTCTTTCCCTTCTGCGGGGTCGAGGTCTCTCTCTGTTGAAGAAAAGACCTCATGTGCAACAAATGTTTTAACACCATTTTTCTCAAAAATAACAGAGGTCGATATTCGGCCATGATCTAGATGTATTCCGGTATATGTTTGGTCTAGGGGGATCATGCTCAGTACGGAGGCCTTTAAATAGGGCGGATATTTGCCCTGTGTTGGTAAAAAATCATCCAGAGTGATCTTTGTTTCTACTGGTTCATCCATCTTTTTCTCATCAATCGATGGGATCGGATCTTCTTTGACCCTTTCTTTGATCTCTGGCTCGACCTTGACTGGAATGGGATCTTTAGGTACAGAGGGTTCAGGTTGCGCTACCTCATCCTTGGTCTCTTCTTCCGGCGGGGTCATGGTGGGTATGTCGTCTCCTCCTATCCAATCATCCTCCTCTAGTTCATCCAATGTGTCATTCGGGTCCGTTGCATCTTTCGTTGGTTCATCCTTTCGAAGGACATCAAGTAGTTTATTGACAGCGATCTCATTATAATTCTTTTTCTTTTGTTTTAGAAGCCCGCCTGTATCGATCTTACCGGAGATGACCCTCTGAACCATTTCCTCATTGATCTCCTCTTTTTCTTCACTGATCATGGTCAAAAGGAGTTGGTGACACAGTTGAGTTACCTTTCTAGGATAGCCTTGTGTATTCTTATGGATCTTCACCAGGGCCTTCTCATTGAACCAGCTACCTGCATTTCCACCTGTTACCATGATCCGGTGGTCGATCATTCCTCGCATGTCCTCGATGGAAATGGGGCCAATCTCAAAATCAAAAGAGATCCGGTCCTCGAAATTCGGATACTTGTGGATCATGGTGCCCATCTCAGGCTGACCAAAGATGATCAATTGTAGAAGTTTGAAATCATCGGTCTCAAAATTCAAAAGCGTTCTAAAGACATCTAGCATTTCCCCAGGAAGATTCTGGCCTTCATCAATAATAAGGACAAGGGTCCTGCCTTGTTCTACGCCGACCTTGAGCAGATGATTCTCAATGATGTTTCTACAGTCCTGTACCGATTCTGCAGAATCGTTCACTCCGAAAAGTTCGATGATGTGTTTGAGGAGGATGATCTCAGATTCAAATTTTGGATCTAAGATCAAATAAAAATCAAAATCGTCCGATTCATCCTTGAAGTGCTGCATGAGTTTTCGACTTATGGTGGTCTTGCCTACGCCGATGCCACCACGTATCACGGATAGTCCCCTGCGCATCCTGATGGCCAATTCTAGTCCCTCGAGACATTGTCGATGCTCTACTGCAGGATAGAACAGATCGACATTTGGACTTGTCGAAAAGGGATCAGCCTCTAATCCGATTGAATCAAATAGATTCAATGAAAATTCTCCAATTACCTATGTTGCGAATACTATATAGGTTCTGACCATGAATGTCGATGCAGCCAATAGACAGACACCGATCACCACCCTATGTTTAAAGAAGAAGGCATCTGTCATGTAAAGTTTATTTGCCTGCCTCTCTGCTTGTAGGATCGTTTCTGGCGACACGAGGAGAAGCACCCCGAATATGCCTGCTGTAATGGCGATCACTAGAAAGATGATCTCACCAAACGGATCTGCTACATAGGTATATCCTAGAAATGCCGATGCCAAAAGCATGGCAATCCCTATGGGAATCCTATTGTTTATCAGTGCAGTGTCGGTCATGAATAAACGATTGGCCTGACGCTCTGCTTTTAGGACCAGTGAAGGGGCGAAGATTAGCAGTACACCGAATACTGCAGATAACACACCTATGCATAAAATTATGATCATGGGATTTACCATGTTGAGACCTCTGATTTCATCATTAGTTGGAACGTAATTATTCTGTACCTTGAAAAATGAGTATAACACCCCTTTGCTCGGTCAATTAATTTAACGAAAATTATAGACAAAGATAACCTTCTAAGGTTTTTATCTTCCTTTTGTGAAATTCATAATTTTAAGAGTATCCCATCTAATTTCTCAACAAGGGACAGGGCATTCTTTTCATTAAAGACCATTGGTGGTTTTATTTTCATGACATTATGGTCAGGTCCGTCCGTGCTTAACAGGATGCCACTCTCTTTCATTTGATTCACTATCTTTTTTGCCACTGATGCGAACGGTCTCATCAAGATAACGTGTATTGGTATTCAATTTTTTGAACTGGGCATTTGCAGCCTCAATAACCTTGGGATGAGAGTGGCCTACATGCTGTATGTTATTTACGGCATCGAGATATCTGTTACCCGCCTCATCATAGAGATATTGTCCTTCGTCTCGAACGACATGCAGTGGATCTTCATGAGATAGGCTTTGGGATGAACTGAGATATTTATCTCTACGTCCTGCCAGTGAACATTTATCCTACATGTTCAACCAACCTATTTGACCAAACACTCAGATCTTCTTTTTCCATCATTCGTAGCAGCGACCAGGCAGAAGATTCTGAAATGGTGAGATAGGTATTTTCTGGGAACAGTCTCTTTCTCCATGCCGCCATGGAAACAGTTATGCATAGCCTTGAACACATGAGATAGACCGTGGACAACAACTCGTTCTTGTTCAGGGGATAAATGGAATGATAGCCCTTTAGCATTGAGGCAATGGATGCAAAGGGGGCATCATTGTCTAGTGCAGCGTATGCCATTGCAACTGCAGGCTCAAGTGCCTGATGGGAATGGACCATGTCCCCAAAATCGATCAGTCCGATTATCTCTCCATCTCCATCGATTAAGATGTTATGGTCATTTCCATCATTATGAATGACCGACATTCTCATGTCTCCAGCGAGAGTAGGAATAACCTTCTCAAACTCATTAAGAAAAAAACCGATAGTGTCCTGATCCCTGCGTGATGTGACATGCTCTGAGACCTTGCGGATCAACTCGGTCTGCCGAGCATCCCATTCAAATGGCCTGTGTGCCCCCGGATGGTCAAATCCGTCAAGTGCACAACTGACCCGTCCCAGGAACGTACCTACATTGAACGGGTCAACATCAGGTCTGCCTCGCTCACCGAGAAAATTGCCTTCTAGATAATGCATTAACCTCATGAAGAAAACCTCATGACCCTTCTTTATTTCAATGATCTCACCGGCCAAGGTAGGTATCTTTATCATCGGGTCATTGAGTATCATGTGCTTTGATGCGAGATCCTGGAGTTCTAGTACTGATCTATCTTCAACCGCATTTGAGATCTTCAATACATGTTCTTTACCATCACAATTCACATGAAAATTCTGATCTCTATCGCTATAGAGTTCAGTCACATCTCCATCGATCGAATATTTTTCGATAAGGATCTCTGAGACCTCATTGATGGCGAACGAGGGTGGTGATACAGTAAAAATTGAACGCATGTGCATGAAAATTAATAAACCAATGTGTATCAAGACATGGCATTTTTATTGTAACACAATGGAACACGTAAATAATGACTGATTGTAAAAAAATGTGACACTTAACGATTTTTTTCTTAAGTTTAAGATAATCTGAGGTTTTTGGTGCTGTGTGTTTTTTTAGCGGCCCAATTGAATACATGCCAGACAATAATAAAAAATCAGTTCTCATTATTGAAAGTGATAATGCGATCCGTAGCAATCTGACCGACCGTTTCAAGAAGCGGGGCATGCTTGTCATAACCGCAAAAGATGGCTATGAGGGCTATGTTCGTGCCTGCAAGGAGTCGCCTACCTTCATCATCATGGAGGCCCTGCTTCCAAGCATGAGCGGGTTCAGGGTCTCTCGTTTGCTGAAGTTCGATGAGCGTTACAAGGACATCAGGCTTGTGCTGATCACAACCAATGACCTGACGACTGTAAATGAGATGTTCGAGGCATGCGGAGCAGATCAAATTTTAAGGAAACCATTTCGTTTCAAGGAATTGATGGAAGCGATCAATGGAAAGGCGGCAGCATGATGGCCTTACCAGACATGGTGCTCATTCCATTCCTTTTCTTGGTGGGTGCTGCCTTCGGAAGTTTTCTGAACGTGGTCATATACAGGGTCCCGAAGAAAATGAGTATCATCAGTCCCAGTTCACACTGTTTCTCATGTAAGCAGCCCATAAGTTTGAAGGATAACATTCCCATACTAGGGTACTTTCTTTTGAAAGGTCGCTGTAGGAGTTGCGAGAAACCTTTCCCGAGTCGCTATGCATTTGTTGAATTGATCACCGCCATGCTTACCATTTGTGTCTATCTGATCTACGGCATGGGTCTGTCCTTTGTCATATATCTAGCACTTACATACCTCCTGATCGCCATTACCTTTGTGGACATAGATCATTTTATCATCCCGAATGGATTTGTCATGATCGGTCTGGCCCTGCTCATCGTGTCTTTATATCTCGGCCTGATCGACATAGAATGGGGCGATGCTGTAACGGGCTCATTTGTTTTTGCTGGATTCTTGTTTGGGATAGGTTTGATAGGTCAATTCATCCTGAAAAAGGAGAGCATCGGCTTTGGTGATGTCAAATTAGGTCTGGTCCTGGGTGGTTTCCTGGGGACAGAGTATTCAATATTGGCCCTATATCTCAGTTTTGCCATTAGTGCGATCTTGGTCTTTGTAATGATGGGTGGCAAACTGATCAAGAGAGATTCAAAGATACCATTCGGTCCATATCTTGCCGCAGGCACACTGATCGCTCTATTTACCACGACTCCTTACGGTGGTAACTATATTTTGAACTGGTACTACACAACGATGTTCTAGCATGGCATATTCTGGCAAACAACCCATAGGTACCATGCTTGTACAGGCTGGAAAACTAGATGAAGACCAGCTCCAAAAAGGCCTTCAAAAACAGAAAGAAGATGACGGTTACATCGGCCAGACCTTCATCGACATGGGTTTCATTGACCCCAAAGAATTGAATAAATACATCAGTTATCAACTCAAGATACCTTTTCTCCAACTTGGATATTTCAAGATCGATGATACTCTGATGGACCTATTTCCAGAGCGTTTGGTGCGAAAGCAAAAGATGCTCCCCCTATTTAGATTGAACAATACCCTTAACATTGCCATTTCTGACCCACTGGACTCTGGACCCATCAATGCAGCCCGAGATGTGACAGGGCTCAAGATAGAACCCGTCATTGCGATGGAGACCGAAATAGAGAATGCCATTGATCTGCACTATGGCATATCGGGATTTGTTGACATTGATTCTAGCAAGGATGACAGTACCAATATCTCCGATCTGTTTGATGAGACACGGATCGTTGATCTGGTAGATAGCATCATCACACAAAGCCAAAAATATGGCTGCTCTGACATTCACATTGAGCCGCGAGAGAATGACATTCGTGTTCGGTTCAGGATCGACGGTCGATTACAGGATTTTCAGTCACTGCCAAGGGACATACATACTGCGCTTGTATCAAGGTTAAAGATCATGTCAAACATGGATATTGCCGAGACGAGGCGTCCCCAAGATGGCCGTATCCTTTTTAATTCTACCAAGGGCAGGCTCGATCTTCGTATCTCGACCTATCCAACACTCTACGGGGAGAAGATAGTACTACGTTTGTTAAATATCTCTGAGGCACTTCATTCGTTCTTGGCCCTAGGATTTGAACCGGATTGTGAGGAGAGATTCAACTCCATGCTCATTGGAGGAGAGGGCATCATACTGGTGTCAGGGCCAACGGGTAGTGGTAAGACCACCACACTCTATTCGACCCTCAATAAACTTGAGTCCCCAGATGTCAACATTGTTACAGTAGAAGACCCGATCGAATATGATCTGGACAATATCAATCAGGCACAGATAAATGCAAAATCTGGAGTAACATTTGCCTCTGCCTTGAGATCTATTTTGAGACAGGATCCCGACATCATCATGGTTGGAGAGGTTCGTGATGAGGAGACCGTTGAGTTAGGCATTCGTGCTGCCCTAACAGGGCACCTTGTCTTTAGCACCGTTCACACTAATGATGCCGCATCAGGGTTCACTCGTTTATTGAACTGGAATGTTGAACCGTTCTTGATCGCGTCCACTGTCAAAGGGATACTTGCTCAGAGACTGGTCAGAAGGATCTGCAAAGAATGCAAGACCCCTCATGAGCCCAGTTCAGAAGAATTACAAATGTTAGGCCTAGAGTCAGAGGACACCCTGAAGGCCTTTGTAGGCAAAGGGTGTCTCTCATGTAGGAATACAGGATTCAAGGGTCGAATCGGGATCTATGAGCTTCTACTCGTGGATGCAGGGATCTCTGAATTGGTCCTCCAGCAAGCGCCTGGATATAAGATCCGTGAGGAGGCTCGCAGGAGTGGCATGAGAACCTTGCTAGAGGACGGGATCATCAAGATCGAGAGAGGGGACACTACCATATCAGAGGTCTACGAGACACTAGGAACAACAAAGATAATATTATGATCAATGTATTATACGTAGGTGGGAAAGAGGTGAGCATTCCTCAACTTGCTGGCAGCGATGTTAACCTAGACTATGTCCAGAACGGCATGATCGCTCTCAGTGCCATCCAGACCGGTGACTTTGATGCGATCATGATGGAGGATCAGTTACCCCTCATGACCCCAAGCAGACTGTTGAAAGAACTGGTCGCAACTAATCCAATAGTACCGGTCATAAGCATTGTGAGGGGTAAAGATAGAAAAAAAGACCTATTGAATGATTTTGGAGTGGGCCTATTTGGTTACTTTGAGCCAAGTGAACATAGTGGGGAAGAAATATTATCCATCCTAAGATCAGCAAAACAATTCAAGGATTTCAAAAAAGACGTTCCCCGGACGGCCGCTAGACATTTTTCCGGTGTAGGATTTGAAAAGGTCGTTGGTGTATCTAAGGAAATGTTAAAGATTTATCATTTAATGTGTCAGATAAAGAGCAAGGACGTCACGACCGTCCTCTACGGTGAGAGTGGAACAGGAAAAAATCTGATGGCCCGGACCTTGCACAACATTAGTCTACGTAGGGATCGACCCAATATCGCAGTGAACTGCCCAGCGATCCCATCAGAACTGCTTGAGAGTGAGTTGTTCGGTCATGAGAAGGGAGCGTTCACTGGGGCAGTCGAGAGGAAGGACGGGAAGTTCCTTTCTGCAAACTCTGGAAGCATATTCCTTGATGAGATAGGGGACATGAGCCCATCCCTTCAGGCGAAGATATTGAGGGTCCTTGAAAGTGGTGAGATCGAAAGGGTGGGGGGCGCAGAGACCATCCGGGTAGATGTAAGGATCATTTCTGCAACCAACCAGAATCTAGAACAAAAGATAAATGATGGCTTGTTCCGCCAAGATCTTTTCCATCGGATCAATGTCTTTCCGATCACGGTTCCTCCTCTTAGGGAAAG
This sequence comes from uncultured bacterium, assembly GCA_964478995.1. GTDB lineage: Bacteria > Fidelibacterota > Marinisomatia > Marinisomatales > UBA1611 > NZWG01. The sequence continues at coordinate 3,384 of CAYZJY010000046.1, read as the reverse complement.
GAGGGAGGACATCTTGCCTACCGCGATGTCGATCTTGAAGAATCTCAAGAAAAAACACAAGATCTCGATTGAATATCTGTCGCACGATGCAGTTCAAATGTTGAACGAATACAATTGGCCAGGCAACGTCAGAGAATTAGAGAACACATTGGAGAGGGTTGTACTGATCCACGATAAGCCGATCATCCAAAGTGAGGACATCAAATACATCCTAGAGGAAAACAGTTCTTCCTTTCATCCTGCAGATGCGCCTGTCCAGGTTGAGACGATCAGCCCTGAGCCTAGTGGTCCTCAAGACCATCTGGTTCAAGGTGAACCACCGGTCATGGAGACGGCTCCGAAGATCGATACTTCGTCCATAAGGACACTCAAGGAACTTGAGTTTGAGGCGATATCAGCAGGTCTGGAGCGTAACAATTGGAACATGACCACCACCGCACAGCAACTGGGTATTAGTAGAATGACCCTCTATAGAAAATTAGACCAGCATGGCCTCCGAAAAAAAGACCAGTAGATCTACAGCATTCAATTACATCGCGACAAATGAATCATCGGGTGTCGTGAGAGGTGAATTGAGGGCCGCCGGTCAGGATAGTGCACTCATTCAGTTAGAGCGCATGGGTCTTGAGCCGATCTCAGTGACGGAAAAGAAACAATCCATTCTAGACATGGAGGTCAATCTATTTGAAAAGGTCCCACCCGCTCAGATCTATAATTTTACAAGGCAGTTATCGGTGATGCTCAAGGCAGGGGTGCCGATCGTCGATGCCCTTGATTCGGTCCACTCTGACGAGACCAATGCTCTGTTGAATAGGACCCTCGATGCTGTGATCGAAGATGTCTCCAATGGCATATCCCTTTCAAGGTCCATGGGCAAACATCCCAAGGTATTTAATTCAATGTTCGTCAATATTGTCAAGGCAGGAGAGAGTGCCGGGGTCCTTGACAAGGTCATGTTCCAGTTGGCAGATTTCATTGCCCATGACCTAAAACTTAGGATGGGCATTACCCAGGCCATACGTTACCCGTCCATCGTTGTGGGCATTACGGTCATGGTCGGTGTCTTTGCAGTGACCTATATCCTACCAAGATTCTCGACACTTTTCAGTAGCACCAGGATCGAGTTGCCCCTACCGACAAGGATCCTTCTTGGCATCGATCAGTTCATGAACGATAATTGGGGGGGGATCATCTTTTTCATTCTCTTCTTTGCCTTTGTTTTTTGGAGGGCATTGAATACGAAGGCAGGACTCTACCAGTGGCATAAGTTTGTGCTTGGTCTTCCCATATTTGGTCCGATCGCGCAGAAGATGGCCATATCAAGATTTTGTCATGTATTAGACACATTGGACAGAACAGGTGTCCCCATCCTAGAGGCCCTGGAGATTGCCGGAAGGACTGCTGGGAATACCTTCATCGAGGAGAGACTCTTCAAGGTCCACTCTGATGTTCAAATGGGAAGAAAGGTTGCACTCTCGATCAGTAAGCATACCCATGACATATTTCCCCCGCATGTTCTCAAGATGATACAGGTGGGGGAGGACGCAGGCGCCATGGATGACATGCTTGGCGAGATCGGTGCGATGACCGATGCAGAGGTCCAGGACAGGGTCCTGAAGTTGACCGCCACACTGGAGCCTGTCATCACGGTCGTGATGGGGGTCTTCATCCTCATACTGGCCTTGGCCATCTTTTTACCCATCTGGGACATGTACGAAGCCCTCTCTAGAGGTTAAAGATGTCACAGATAGTGACAGGGGAATTGATAAAACATCCCTAAATTCTGCCGATAAGAGAGTGGCATGTTTTTTGCTATTAATTAGTGTATGCATATTTTGTTTCCATCAGACACATTCAAGACCATCCAAAAGAATCTGGCCAGCAGAAAAGGCAATTCCCTTGCTGAGTTTGCAGTCATCACGGCCATGATGGCTACCTTTGTCATGACCGCTCTTCCCAAGTTTTCTGGTGTCATGGAGGAGGGGAAGACTCGCAAGAGTATTGACGAAATGGACAAGATACTTATCCAAGCCAAGAATTTCTATGAGACCACTGCCGCAATGGAAGGCAGGGGACGTCTCCCTGGACAGGACAAGTTTGACATGGAGGTGGGAGGCTACACCGATACAACACAACTTTTTAAAGATCTAGAGACCTTTACGGAATACACGGACACACTAGGTTCAAAATGGGTCTCTGTATTTGGCACGGATAATCCTCTTGCTATCATGCCTGATGGTGCTACGGTCGTAGATGATACCATCTCCGCCGATGTGAATGCTGCGGGTGAGGTGATCTGCAGAAATTGTCCGGTCGCCAGAGAGAAGGGCGCAGACGAGTGGATGGAACTTTTTAGTAAAGAGCCGCTGGTGAGTCCCTTTCAAGATGGTCACTACGTCTATATCGTCATCCCAGGAAGTTCGAGCGGAACTGATGTGAAGGCCCCTAGGATCTGTGTCGCTGATATTGAAAGTCCCATCACGTTCCATAAGATAATGGACCTCTAATTGGTCTGACCCATCTGGAAAATCCATTATTGCATGGCCCCTTGAATGGGGCTTTTTTATTGTAGCACGATTTTTGCAATACCTCAAGTAGTAACACAAAAATTGAAAAGATCATCATGAAACAGATCATTACATCCATTGTCAAGAATATCAAGAGCATGAGGAGAGGTAGTTCTCTTGCTGAATTTGCTGTCACAACAGCATTGATGGCTACTCTGGCTGCTACAGCTGCTCCTAAACTCAGTGAGTTGACAGAGACAGGCAGACTTGAAAGCAGTTATGAGGATATAGATAAGATCATTCAGCAGGCGGGAATCTTTTATCAGGAGAAGGCGGATATAGAAGGACGCGGACGTTTCCCTAACCAAGCTAAATTCAACCAACCAGTTGGTGGTGGAGACTATGATAATCATGGTGGTTCAAGCAATGACCTGGAAATTGCATATATGAACTCAGCCTGGCATACTGAAAATATTCTTAATGATCTAGGCTTAGCTGTTACAGATGGATGGAAGAATTATGATGACCCGCATGAAAACCAATGGGTATCTGTTTTTGGTGATTATTATGGTAGTGCTACCATAATCGCATCTGGCGCTACATATACGCATGATGGTACTTATTCTTCACCACCGACAAGGAATGAATGGTATCCTCTTTTCGGTGATGAAACTCTATCTAGCCCCTATCAAGATGGGCATTATGCATACACAGTCGTAGCTGGTGGCGGAACCGGCGATGATATTTATCCACCGGTAATATATGTGGTTGATATTGAAAATGCTGTAGAACTCAATAACGTACTTGAGCCGTAAAAAGGTTAGAAAAAATTAGATCACAGGTGGACCTGGTCCATCTAGATTTTGAAGGCCTCGCA
>CAYZJY010000045.1:0-15573 GCA_964478995.1 uncultured bacterium | reverse complement strand
TGTCATCACACCTGGCTGTTAATTCGCCATCGCCAAATTCCCACTCTCCATATCCGAGGTCAGGGTTGGTCACTACTACATCTTCAACTGCTATCAAACAACCCTCATACGCTTCACCAATATCAGATATCGAGATAAAGGATGGGGTCAACTCTTCCTCAGATGGTCCGTGAACAATTCCAGAGGTTACACTGGCAAGTTCTGTCAGGTTATAATATTCCTCAATGGTTCCAGTGAGTGTTACCTCATCTCCCTCTCCTGGACCTGGATGAGCATTGCCACTAGCATCAACCCATGGGAATAAATGCCAACCATCATATTCAAAACATACAATACCATTCCAAGGACCTTCTTCATCCTGAACATTCATGTACCTGTATTGATCAGATCCCCAAAACTCAGCAGTAACGATACCATGGATCGTCACTTCTTGTCCGTTCAATGGACTGGCATCATCAGAATCTGGGTCTGAGACAAATTGTATGTCATGGATCGCAGTAATGTCTCCTGTCTCAGAAACACTAAAATTTATCGTATCACCAACAAATGGGTCCAATACTCCATGATCATTATCCACTAACCATACATGGAATTCATGATCGCCAACACTGACATCGGTCAAAGATATTGGGTCAGTGGAATAATGCATTACAGCATCATTGTCATCAAGCATATAATGAACATGACCATCAACTTCGTTTCCATCCGCACCAACAGCAAAATTAGCCACAGAAAATTCTATCGTTACATCTCCAGAGGATAGAGTAGCCCCATCTTCTGGTGATACTATGCTGATAGATGGACCAAATGCAATATCGTGTGGGTGAGAGCCCAGATAATCCCATGTATCTTGTTCTAACACGATCCATTCTGAATTCCCAGAGTTTGTACCTGCGGAAGCGCTCCAATCTCCTCCATTACCTTCCGTAACATCTGATTGCCTAACAAGCGTATGATTCATGGTCGCCTCTGTAACACCAGCGACATCCCATCCATCTCCTGGATTTCCATTCCAATCGCCAATGCAATCCACGATCTCATAAGCGTCTTCTGTACCTTCGACCAAACAAAATCCATCATTACCGTTACTAAGATAGGTAAATTGATGATCTGCATGGTTTAGGATGGACTCATCTGATTCTGGATGTGCAATGACATAGACATCACCCGCTGCTACCGTTGCCCCTGTAGGAAAGGTATTCCAATACTCATATTCACCCTCCGTGGCAGGATCATTGGCTACATTGGGAAATGCAAGACCGGTCAGGTCAACCTCTGATCCTGTCCCATTGTAGATCTCCATGTATTTATTATTACTGGATCCCTCACCATATTCACTAAAAAAAAGTCCTGTTACATCAACCTGAGGAGTCTCCAAGGCTCCTTCATCGATCCAAGTAGCAATAAGATTTATCTCATCAGAGGTTAGGTCCTCATTTCCACCTCCAGGCATCTCGCCTGATTCAACTCTCTGCCAGAGCAGACTATTTGCGTGGTCACCTGGGACAATGGCATCTCCGCTATCTCCACCAGACATCAGGGCATCATAACTCCCTAGACTTAGGCCACCAGAGTAGCCGTGACAATTGGTGCAATTATTATCAAAGATCGTTTGGATCTCTGTTACGTAGTCCACTTGCCCATATATAATTCCCATGGTCAAAAGGGTTAATAATGTATTTTTCATTTTACATGCTCCTTTATTTGATGATCAAGAATTTACCTTCCTTGATCTTTCCTGAATTTTTGTCCTCAACAGTAAAAAGATAGAGACCTGAAGCCGTGGCCTGATCATACATTGTGATCATGTCCCAAGCGTGCTCACCACCTGACATAAGCGGATTCTTTCGTTCATCAATATTGTCAATGTCTTGTCCCTTGTAGAATTCATCATGTTGAATGATGTCAACCAAATCACCTGCTAGAGAGAATATCCTTATTTCTGCAACCGCAGGCAAATTCCTGAACCATATCATCTTACTGCGACTACCGTATCCATCCCATAGTGCCTGACCCCTATATGGATTAGGATATACACTGGGATCTGTGGTCCATCCAGATTCAAATGTAGCCTTTTCACCTGGAAAAACATAAACTCGATTAGAGTAGATGGAACTCTCCAAACTCTCTAGATTTGCATCGGGATCACCACGATCATATGCCGTAACAGCATAATAATTTAACCAACCATCTTTAATTTCTGAATTCACAAATTTATATTGATAGTAGGCACCATCAACATATATGCTGTCTGGCTCACCATAATTATTTGTGATCTGTATCATGGAAAAACCCGTATTATAACCAATGCCATTTATTTCATCAGCCTCTAGAAGCAAAGAGAATTCACCCAACGATTCATTGCTTGTCTTTCGAGCTCCGTAGATCCGATAACCCTCAAAATCCTTTTGTTGACTGATCGGGTCAAGAAATGACTCTGAATTATCTTGCCAATATAGGGTCACTTGTCCTGATTCGATATCAACGTGCATATTGGGTGCTGGTGGAGGTGCTGGCAAGATATAGCGGTCAAGAATTTGGTTTCCATTGTTATCCTCACCATCATCTAAAATATTATTTCTATTTTTATCCTCACCATCATATGCTTTTTGGGCCCAATCATAATTAATAAAAAGATTTCCTCTTCTTCCAGGAGAATCTCCACTATTGCCGTCTGACCATAGACCACATACGACTGAAAAAGCAATGCTGCAGGAGTCGCCTGGCGCAAGGGTCCAAGACGTAGTATCCATGTTTGGCTTCGAGCCGATGGGGCCTGCAGAAACAAGAAAAAGCCAACTGTTCTCTGCTGAAGGATACCCCTCACCAGTATACTCTGGACCGGTACCTTTAGGCACAGAGGAAGACATCTTATCATATCTTTCATTGTCATCCAATGGCATGCTATAAGCAGGATAATCACTATTACTAGAATTGGTCCAGACCCATTGAGAATAATGTGTTTTAATGTATTCCATGGGAATTGAGCCACCCAATACAGACATGCCGAGATAAGATTCAGCCCAACCATCATCGCCATCAGCATCATACTGGTAGGCAATGTCTCTTTTAAAACCAGCATCATCAATGGATTCATCAAATCCATTTAAATTATCGTACCATGTAAAACCACCGCCCGGTGTGTAATAATCAGTATAATTAAAATTGGCCACGGATGGATCTGCCCAAATTCCCGCGTAGATATCATGAATTGTATCTGTAGATGAATTTTTAAAGGAATAATTAAGAATGACAAAGGCATCTGCATAGGCATAATTCCAAGAATAACTTTCTAGATGAATATCCAGTCCTAGGGGTTGATGATTAGGGATGCCTAGATCATCTGTTGCTGTTTCACCATAGTCCTTGAAATCTGAAAACATGTCCTGATGAGATACTGCATTCGGTGAATAGTATTTAGCCATTGAATCTTGAGTGGTAGAAGATATTGAAGATTGGATGAGAATAGGAGACTCTGCAAAAAGTTCAAACCCCTCGTTACCTGATTCAAAAACACCATCAACAATTGATGTAGAGACCCTTCGCTCACCATTGACCACACCTCCAACCCAAAGTCCAGCATATGAGAAGTGCTCTACTTGCTCTCGGGCTATTTCGGTCTGTTGCTTGTATTGGCAGGATGGGTGGATGCTCCCATCTTCCATTCGATTCCAACCATTGCCAAGGATACCAAAATTTGTGATCGTCAATCCTAAGTTACCTACAGAAGTATATTTATCATATTCATCTGCAGCATATTGGATCTTTTTTACAATTCTCTCTTGGCAAAATAAAAATGAGAAAAAAATTGCAATGGCTAATATGATACGCATTTTATTTTATGTATAGAGCCTTTCTCATTAGAATGCTGCCATCAATGGTAAGCTTGAAAAAATACATTCCTGATGGATGATCATTTGCATTCCACGTGAATTCATGATTTCCTATCACGTTGAGATCATTGATCAATGTTTCGATCTTTCGTCCATGAAGGTCAAAGATCTCAATAGTCAAATTTGCTTGCTCATTAATTTGAAGTTGGATCGTCAAATAAGGATTAAATGGATTAGGGTATAATGATTTGAGAGTGAAATTATTCGGTTTAACTGACCTGTCACCAATATCCAAAGTGCCATCAAAGGGAATTCCTGGAGATCCAAAGTCTCCATTTCCATATGTCATTGTTGAGGGAAGCCAATTTTCAATTAAGGAATTATCTACCATAGGGTCATGAATCTCCATGGAAACACCATTAGAGAATGCCCAACCACCAGCATAATGGACCTCATCAACAATGGCTCCAGAAGCATCTGCAATAATAACAGCATCTTCGTCATTTGAGAGTGAAATACCATCATAATCATAGTCTACGGTAACTCCACCATTGAGCCCAGGGTCAGCATTTTTTGCAAACACAAAGTAATCCCCTGGATGAACAGGAATGGTCATTTGATCAGAATAAAGCACATGTTCATCCCCATCTGAATCCATTATAGTCCACCCTTGGATGTCAATCGTTGTATCAGCCATGTTAACTATCTCGAACCACTCACCATAGGAATCAGACACAGAAGAGGGGTTGACCATGACTTCGGTGATGACCACTTCTTGATCTGAATAGGTCAGATCATCAAACCAGACATCCATGTAGACAGGTAAATGGTCAGATGCATCATGGATGGCATCTGCCATTTCATCGCTTACAGAATTATTATTCCCATTATTGATAGCATCATTGAAATGATTGCCATCATTACCAAATGCCCAGTAAGTATCCTCAACATAGTACATTGTAGAAGACTCATCAAGCAATGTCTGTGAAACAAACAACCAGTCGAATCTATCATCCATCCCACCATTGGCTCCACCACCAAAACTGGTTGTCCTTGGTGATTGGGTGTGCACATCTGAATATGAACTATTATTATGCCAATGCCCTATGCGATCTATGGGATCAAATAGTCTACCATCATTATCATCACTGCTTGAAGTCAACATCTCAAAGGCAGGTTCAGAGGATGAGTTATTGGAATATATGTTGAAATCTCCACCAACAATGAAATAACTATCAGATGAAAGTTCATTCAAATGGTTTCGTAATATGGTTGCTTCCTGTAATCTTTCATTTGCATTGGAAGTACCAGAGCTAGCCTTTAAGTGTACCCCATAAACATTGAATTCAAGACCTGATGCATCATGGGTCATGACCCACTCTATGACATCTCTGGTTCCAGATGACTGCGCTGAATAGACCACGCTTGTGCTTACGAAAGAAAAAACATCATGCTTATAGAATAGGGCAATATCCTGTTGAGCACTCTGATTTGTAAAAGGAGCACTAGACCAATGATCTGGGTCAATGACATCCAATACATCAGATCTAAACTTTGTGTATCCTGTTTGACCAACTATTTCCTGTGCAATGATCATGTCTGGCTCTACAAAATCGATGATCAGCACATAGTCATCCTCACGTTCATTCTCATCCTGATAGTTCAACACATTATATGTCATTATGCGAACCGTTGATGCATTTAAAATCCCCAAAAAAATAAATAAAACAATATATCTCATCTAGTAATCCATATAGGCCTCTATTCGACCAACCTCCATCCCATTATGGTTGGTCAATTTTTTTATTCTGAACGCATGCAATTGATCGACCTCATCTTCTAAAAGTAATTCCAAATGTTCCATTAACTTCATGACCACTGCAGGCATCGCGCGAAAACTCCCATCCAAGATCTTGATCGCAATTCCAATGGGACCATGCTCTTTAGTATCCAGTGCAATGCCACGCACAGATTCTCCACCTACCTTAGTAACTCCTCTACTGTTCAATGCACTTATGAACATTGAATCAAAATGATTGGTACCACCTATCATCTCAGGATGAAGGGTCATTGCATTGAAGACCCTGTCCAATTCTGAATTATTTCCAGAGACCAATTTCTGAAACATTTCCGCAATGATTTTCAATGTCATGAAAGGAGTTGGTGCAGAACAACCATCTATTTCCGTAGGAATATCTTCTAGGGCTGTTAATTCACTCACGTACTCCATGATCGTTTTTTGAACAGGGTGATCTTTATGGACATATCCTCTTGTCTCTCCCCCCAAGTGTTTTGCAAGAGCAAGCATTCCGGCATGTTTTCCACTACAATTATTATGAAGTGGCTTTGCAACCTTTTTATCTGTGATCATTCCATGTCTGGTAATTCTATCAGAGGGAAAATGTGAACCGCATTCATAATCATCCACATGCAGTCCTAGTTTGTCAAGCATTGACATTGCTGTCTCCACATGCATGTCCTCTCCCTTATGTGAAGCACACATGAGTGCTAATTCTTTATCATTAAAGCCTGCCGAATCTATTGCACCTGATCTTACTGAGGCCGCAGCTTGAAAGGGCTTCAATGATGACCTGATGCATGTCAGATAGTGAGGGTCACCTGTGCTAAATATTATCTCACCATTTCCATCAACCACAACCGCAAAGGCAACATGGATGCTTTCTGTGAGGTCGCCTCTGGTTACTCTACATGATATGGGCATATCTAGTGTAACATCTTAGATACAAATTCAAACTTATATCCTTTTTTCTGCAATTCAGGTATCTGATCACTTAAGACATTCAATGTCTTGGGTTTGACATGACCTATTCCTATGGCAGCACCAAGTTCTTCAGATCTTTTTACAAGTTTCATCAATTGTTTCTCTATCTTTTCTTCATCATCCTCATTATCCAAGAATATATTCCTTCTTGCAGTGGGGACACCAAATACCTCCATTGTGGTCTCGCCAATGGTTTCAACAGTAGTCCTACTATCTATGAAAAATAGCCCCTTCTCCTTCATCACCTTGGCTACGTTTGACATGACACTCTGATCAGCAGAGGCCTTGGAACCTTGGTGGTTATTCATTCCAATCGCAGTAGGAATCTCTTTCAATGCATTTTTTAGCCTTCTTTCAATCGTTTCATTATTCATTTTGGTCGTTAATACAAAATCCTCTTCTCCATAGGTCTTTCCCGTATTCTCCATTGGCATGTGCACAATGACCTCATATCCTGCATCAACTGCTTTTTCTCCAAAAGATGTACTGTATCTATGGCCTGGTATTATTGCATAGGTAAGGTGTGCATCGATCTCTAAAAACCCATCAGAGATCTCATCATTCCTATATCCAAAATCATCTATGATGATCCCGATCCTCCCCTTTAACTCTGGCTTTGGTTTCTCAGGAAGAGTAATGTCAGATCTTTCCTTTTTCTTTGTCTCTACCTTCTCCATTGTTTCCTGGAGTCTTTGCTCTTTACCATCATCATCCATTTTCTTCATTACGATGAGTAGCACTACTATGATGAATGTCAGAACATAAATGATTGGAGTTCTAAGATCAAATTTCTTCATGGCATCTGAACCCTTATGGATAGCAATTTCGGAAATCCCAGATCTTGTGAACCAAATCTCGTACCATAGGTTATCTGATATCGATTCATGTTAATTCCAATCCCTATTGAAGACTCCGCAATTTGCTCTGATGTCGAATAGCCGGAAAGAAGTTCAAGCCGATTCCAACTAAAACGATTTCCAATGTGTAATCTGGATGTAGAAATAGCAGAATTCCATTCAATGGATCCAAAAACGCTATTTTTAAAATTTTCAAATTGAAACTGTCTTGATAATCCTGATGAAAACCTCTTTGGAAGTACTGGATGCTTACTTTCTAATTCACTCATTTTACCTAAATTTTTTGCCACAATTCCAAATGTGTAACCATTTCTCATTTCAATGGCATACCCAGCATCTAGACTAAACCCTTTTGAGTCTTCTGTATAGAGACCAAACTGCACATAGGACATTGAGATCCCATATCGTTGATTCCCACGCTTGAATGCAACTCCAGCATCTAAGATAATTCCATATGCACTAAAATTGGCTGCAGCATTATCTTGAGGGGTATCATCCCTGAATTCAAGATCTGTCAAACCTGAATATTTCAATCCAAGGTGCATGACCTTATCAAATCCTGTTTGATTATATCCGATCTGGGAGAGGGAGACATCCCCTAGCCAATTACCTCTATTGAGTGATAGATAGGGATGATTTTCACTCCCCTTATAAAGGGCAGGATTAATAGGGAATAAACCCTCCAAGGTCGTGTGACTACCCATGGCCAACTCAACTGCAGAGGATGGCAACACCAATATTTGTGTGCCCATGCCTTGCAGTGGAATCACAAAGACAAATAAAATGCTAGAAATTAAACGCATAAGAGATCGTATGTGCTGTTTGTGAAGCCCAGTCTAGAGAAAAAGCATAATCAATATTTGAATCTCGGGAATTAAACAGTCCATATTCATATCCTACTCCAAACGCCATCCTTCCATTGCCATATCCACCTCTAAAAAAATATTGATCTAAAAATCCATATTCTACTCCTGCTCTAGGCAATATTCCAGAATAGGTACCATGGTCCGTAATAACTCCAATATCCCAAACAAACAGAAGCCTATTCTTATCATATCTTGACCCAACTCGATATATTGTTGGGAATTCTTCCTTATATGGACCACCTTGTGTATAAAGTTCATTGGTGTCCCATTGATAATTGGAACTTATGTCTTGAATCATTATTCCAAGAGTACTGTGAGAGCCTGTTTTTACCAAAACGCCTATGTCAAATCCAATCCCTGAGCCAGAGACTTGATCTGACTCTGTAATTGGCAGATCATATCTCAATATCTTGAAATTAGCTCCTATTGATAACCAGGGCACAAAACGTTGCGCAAATGTTATCATCAACGCATTTTCTCCCGTCTCCATTTTGGAAGATTTCATCCCCGTACTATAACGGCCTTGAATATTGTTTACTCCACCATATACCCAGGCCAAACCCATGCCTGCAGTTGGTGGCAGTGACATCGCAAAACTAGTTGCTGCCAAACGTCGGTCTAGGGTCAAGTTGGAATATGAACTTCCAAAGTGCCTTCTTTGTAAAAAGGAAGCCCAAGCAGGATTATGAAATACAGGAAAGTTTTGATCTAATTCCGCTGTAAACCCTCCACCCATGGCCATTGACCTTGCGGTCAAGCCCATTCTTAAAAAACCTCCCGATTGCCCTCCCCAGTCTTGAGAGGATGCCAAGGAAAGAATGATGATGGAATAACCAATTATTTTCTTCATCACTTGACCACAATTAGTTTATCCCAAAAATACTGTGGGCTTTTATTTGCCGATGGTGCGTATTTAAGACGGATGAAATAAACACCATTATCAACTAATACTCCATTCATGTCACGCCCATTCCACTTTAATGCACCATTATATGAATTAAGGTCAAAATTATATTGGAAGACTTTCTCCATTGCAAAATTGAAAATATCAAGTTCAACTTGAGTATTAATGATTGTTCCAGTATGAAAACGAACATACCCCTCATTTCCCATTTGATTGTGATTCCAAGGGGAAAATGGATTTGGGTAGGCATAAAATTCCATTGAATCATACTCCGTTTGAAATATTGTCCAACTTGACCCCTGTAGATCCTTTGATAAGGCAGCGCCATTGGATGTCCCTACCCACAAACTTGAGAGACTATCTCTTTCATCGATCGCAGAAGTATAAACAATATCGGTCAATATCTCACTCTGTGACATGAATGTTGTATCGATGGCGGGATCATACACGGCCCAATTTTGTCCATCATAACTCTTCCACAATCCTGATTGGCTGGATGCAAGAACCAAAGAATCCTTTGAAGTAACATTATAGATCCTTTCGCCTAAAAGAGTTGTCTGCCAAGTTAGTCCTCCATCCCTTGTATAACTCAATCCACGAATCTCTCCTGGTGTATCAGCATTCATCGTAGCCGCCCATATGGTTGTTTGTCCATTCCAAACCTGCTTAGCCAAACCTACTACAAAGTTACCGGAGAGGTTTGCATTTTGATATGTATAATGAACCCATTCAATACAATTGAACAATTGAAAATTACCTGGTGAGACCTCCAACCATTCATTGATCATGGTCCCTCTATTTATTCCATTTGCTGTTCCAGCCCAGATCGTATCACCGCTTACCAATACTGAAAAGGCTTTATGATTATGATTTCCACCATCGGCAGGATCTCTTGGATTTAGATAATAACCAGGCAAAATAGCTCTCCCAAGATCATCCACCTCGTCAAATCCAGTACATAATGACAGCGTGTCTTGATCATCCATGGGCATTGGTACAACCTCCCAACTACGATCATTGAGATTATAACGTCTTAATCCTCCCGCCCAACTCGCCGTCCATAAATATTCTCTATGTAAAAAAGCATCATATGTTACATTGGCCTCAGGAACAGTCACTGGAAGACTACGAAAGAATCCCTCGCCAAAAGGTCTTAAGGTATCTGCATCACGATCCATGGGCTGTTTTAGATAGATCCATGATATTCCAGAACTATCATTGACAGTTTGTGCATTATAGGTAAGTGTAAGTCCATAGCCAACCTGTATGCTGCCATTATCTCCTGAATAGGCCACTGCCATGGTATCATTCATCACTGCAATGGCAGGTATCCCACCAAATGGCACAAACTGAGTGATAGCCTCATTGGCCATGGAATCCAATGTGGTACGATGGCTGTAGACATGGTGACCATCATGAAGAGCGAGACCTTGGCCTGTTCCAAACCAGGTCAGAGAGTCTCCCATCAGTCTAATCTCTGCTACAATATTACTAAGCAATCCTTGGCTTAAAAATGTATCTTGGACCACCGTTCGGAGCGCAAAACGATCAGGGGTATTTGATTGAGCACTAAGGAGCGAGGTCAATATTAATAAACTGTATATGCTATTGTATGACAATCTCATGCTCTACCATGTTACTATAGTCATTCGCTTGGTCCTGTGCGAGAAAACGCCAATGAAATGTTCCTGCCTTTGTTTGGAAAGCAGGGTCTGTAAACCCAGTACCATAAACGGGTATCCTAAAAGAGAATATCCCATCTCCTCGGATTGAATCTCCACTGGTTATATTTGGTTCATAAAGCACCTCTTCACTTCCATCATCATAGAGATAGATGTGATTACCATTATTCATCAATGAATCACCTTCAACATGGAATGAGGTAAACCCTGCCCATCTAATGGTCTCTAACCCATCAGCATCATGGACACTCGCCTTGACCAAGTGTAGACTCACTGTGGCATCCGACGGCCTGATTATTAAGTCTGGTGCAGTAACAGAATCTATTCTAGGAATAATGTTTCCGATCAATACTGAATCTTTAAGAATCACCGTCTCATTGGCAAATATGGCAGAATAATCCATGAAGACAAGTCCCGTGACATCAGTGAGATCATTGCTCAAGCTTTGTGGATCGTTTGATATTTTTCTAGCATACACATCATCACTCATGATTATATCACCTTTAATGCCACCATCATTTAATCTTATGATATCTGGAGATAGATCACGACTTGTTCCATACCAATGCACAACCACACTATCTAATGCATTACCCTGATAATTGGATTCAACATTGACCGAGAAATATAGTTTATTGACATCCTGTATAAAGGTAAAACTTGGATCAGAGATCATTTCTCCCTTTTCTTCTTCTTTTGGTTCAGAACATGACATGTAAATAATGCATAGCATCATTAGATGTGTCAACATGAGATACTTCTGCTTTGGCATTAATACCATGACGATCTCACCAATTTTGATTTTCTCGATTATAAATGTAGTCTACCATCAATCTCCCAACCTGTCCCAAACTTTCAGCACTACAATTTTCTGGAAGGTCATCCATCGTATGCCAAAAATTTGCGTAAGAATTTGGATATTTGAAATCAATAAGATCTATTGAAGGAATGCCTGCAATTTGATATAGTGGAACGTGGTCATCATAGATCGCATTTTGGGGAGTGATATCAAAGGCATCTAGGCCCATGTCATCAGCCCTATTCCAAAGATAGCGAACTAATTCTGGGTGAAATTCCAAAGAGTATTTTTCTACGGGAAGATGTAACTGCTTATCTCCTACCATATCCAAGTTGATCGCCTCATTTGGCTTTGGTATGGGTAGGTTTTTTGCAAAGAACCTCGAACCTTGACAATAGGTCTCATTCTCACCTGGAATTCCCATGTCCTCACCATCAAAAAAGACCAGATTGACTCCAATGGGTGGAGGATTAGATCCCATTATTCTCGCAAGTTCCAAAAGCACTGCAACACCAGATGCTCCATCGTTCGCTCCTATTATGGGCTGATTTCTGTCTTTTCTATTTTCCTCTGAATCCGCCCAAGGACGAGTATCCCAGTGGCAAGATATCACGGTCTGGAACTCAGCATCGGGATTAAATCGTGCAATGACATTCTGAAGATCATGTCGGGTCTTATTTCTTCTTTCCTGGTAAGAGAATTCCTGAATAATAATATCGTCTGCTGTCTTGTCTAATTCTTCGAACATGAATGTAAGACATTTATAATACCCTTCCGAACTAGGATTCCTTGGTCCAAAATCACACTGTATCTGGAGATACTCAAAAGCATGATCCTCATCAAAGTCTGGACCACTTGGTCCACAACACAATGATAACAATCCTGCCAAAATGATTAGTTTATTCATCTTATCCTGATATTGCCAAATTCACATCAAAGCCAAAATCTCTATCAATTTTTCTACCTGTTGTCCGTGTATCGCTTTCACGATATTCGTACCTAAGACCTCCACTTACTTTAGTGGAGAATTGATAGGAGATCCTTAAGCCTGTTTTCCAACTTTCTGAAAAAGAACCCACTTCCAAATTAACTTTGTCCCCTGATCGTTCTTCACGGCTCTCATTCAGGTCAAAATTTAAGGTAAAACTTATGGTATTATTGAGATTCAGGGTGCCATAAAATGGAACGGGGATATTTATGCCTCCTCTGTGGGTATATGTACCTGTTGACGTGTAACTATTATCATTCTGAATGGTCAATCCACTTGGGCTCTCATCTAATGAACGGCTCATGTTATTTCTAAAGGTCACAGAAATATTCTTTTGTAAGGTCATGTTTAAACCAATAAGTGGCGAGAAGTTCTGATTTATCCTAGATGACCTTTCATTATCCTTATACTTCGTTGCAAATGAACCAAAATTAAAAAAATTCATTTGTTCCGCTGACCCATCCTCAAACTGCCATGAACGAGTTTCCTTTCCAGAAAAACTGTGTTCCATCGAAGCAGATTTTGCAATTTTTTTGATCAATGGCCATTTTTCTAACCCACTTAATCTGAAACTCCACCCTGGAAAAGGCAACCCTTCATTCAATAACTCTCCATATGCGACATAGTCTCGTGTCATGGACATTTGCTCCAGACCAGTACTAGACCGGGTGGTTGAAAAATTTTGAGTGAAGTTTGTGCTTACGGTTATCGTCCGAGTGAGTTTCACACCACTTCTTATGGAACCATCACGTTTATGATCCCAAGATCCCAGATTACTTCCCACCTCGCTGGATTGCTCAAGTTCATGCTCAGGTAGCCAACCAAACTTATAACCGGTTGGGACTTCACCAATGATCTGGTTCGCTGAACGATTTAATGTCTCTGTATAACTGACAGATATGGGATTGATCCTTTTAAATAGACCATGCACCAGATTCATTGGATTAAATTTTGACTTTGTATTATTTTTTTCTTCCTGTTTTTTTGGTTCAGATCTATTTCTATTCCTGGACCTTTGTCCTCTTTGCCGATTTGGTTTACCTGCGTTCTTTGTTGATTTGGGCTTAAATAGAAGTTCTATCATTTGAACAGGAGTAAGGGTAAAGTTTGAACCAAATCTTAATTGGGTACTAATATTTTGACCTTCTCTTGTTAGGTCATCAGACCAACGAAAATTAGCAGTATAATTGAATGATGGCTTGATCCACTTCATCATTGTTGGGTTATATGTAGTATTGAAACTCTCTGTTGTCTGTGTCACAACACCTGGGTCCAATTCTTTAAGGGCAGTTAAAATATAACCACGATAATCATTTAAATTACTTTGTCCAGACCAACTATATTTACTTGCCAGTGTATTAGTGAATTTATAATCCAGATTGAGAGTTCGATTTAATCCAAAATTATATGTTTCAGGGCTCTTGACACCTGTTCTTGTCTCATTCCATGTAAGTTTTTCACTCATGTTCATACCTGTTTTAAAAGAGGATGGAGTATAGAATAATTGAAAATCACTTGCTGTCTTTCCAATAAAGGGTATTTTTTCTGCCCACAATAATGGTTTGACATAATTATTTCGACCAAAGGCAAGATTATATGCAAACTTTCCTGAGTAGGTCTCTGACCATTTTTTTCTATAGGTAATATCAGATGACCTAGATTGAGAAGCACTAAAATTCAGAGACATGTTATCTAGAGTATATTTCATCAACTTATTATCAGACTTACCAGTTTTTTTAATGGATGTATTCAAAGATATTGCATTACTCAATATCATGATGGAATCCGGTGTATTATTTGGATCAACCAGGATATCTTCGCCAGAAAAGAATTTTGGACGACTCTGATTTTGAGTAAATGATGCATTGACCGGTATTGAGATACCCAATGACCTTGGCAAAAAACGATGTAGATCTATTTTACCATTCAAATTAAAATTTTCAGATGTATTATTTGATTTTGATAGTCGTTCTTGCAGCCTGTGATAATCAGCATCTTGCCTACTGTAGACAATGGTCGCAGAACCAAGGTCAGATAATTTCAAACTAGATTGGACTCTCATTGCCACACCTTTTTCCTTCTTTACGCCACTTAGACGAAGTTCGTCTATCCAGACCTCTCCTTCGATCGGTACATTTCCAGTATTCTTTAGTCCAACTGCAAAATACTGAAGACGATTCAACGCAGGTTTACCTGAGATAGCAATCCTTTTTCCTGTCAATTGACCCTCGTCATCTACATAGATGTATTTTCTGACATTAGCTGAATCTAATATCATGTCTTTCATGTTGAACTTCTTGATCTTAGTCGTATCAGACTGTTTGAGAGCTGTTAACCAATTCAAATCAATCTTGAAACTATTTCTATTTTCATCTTCATCCCAACCAGCATAGACTGGTTGGGTAATCTCATAGAAATCCTCACCAAGTCCAAATTTCAAGAAAATTTCTACATCTGTTTCCAAAATATTTGTCCAAGGACTGTTACCGTTCACATACATCTTCATGTAATCATAGGTCATGAAACTTCTCTTTTGGTCATCATTCAGCGTATATAATGTCTTTTGGGCAATACCTGTATGCTTTGGTGGTAAGTTTGTAAATTTTAGTACCAGAGATTGTTCCTTACTTTGAATCTCATTGATGCGATCATATTCACCTTTTACACCTTTTGGTGGAATGTAATCTGCATTATCCTCCGTATTGATCACAGCGACTTGGAATTGAGGATCATCATCAGTCATTGATAATTCCGATTGACTGACTTGAAATGCCAATTCAGAGGTATCTGGACTGAAGATCCCCATATCTAGCCACTCATTACCTACGATCTCCATTTTTGCTATCTGTATGTTCCTCTGCG
>CAYZJY010000044.1:0-15741 GCA_964478995.1 uncultured bacterium | reverse complement strand
GACGATGGTACGAAGAGAATGGTGATTCTGAAGAAGAGCCACAGCTTCAGTATCCTGTGGACATTGTATATGAGACTGAAGAAGGTGAGTTGACCGTTACCTTGAACAATGATGAAGAGTTGGAAACGGCTTATTCTGATTGTGAGGATGATGAAGAATAGAGGCCTTAAGATCTTTCAATTATTACATAAGGTCCCGGTGATTTCGGGACCTTATTTTTTTAGGAGACAATAGCAATGACATTGAAGATCATGATCTGGGTCTTTCCCATCCTATTGAGTGCTCAGCAGAGTGCAGCATCTGGAAAGGATAAACTAGATGATCGAAAGAAATGGGAGGTTCTTAGACAGAGGATGGAAAGAGCGGTAAGCAGGGGCGACATCTCTAGAGAGGAAGCCGATAATAAATATGCAAGTTTCCGTGCCAGGTCTATGGGGCAAAGGACCGAAAGAAAAGACCCCGTTCTTGAAGGTCATTTCAAGAGACTAGGTGTAGAAGATCTGGATAAGTTAAAAAATGAGTTACTAGACCATGGTATTCTTTCAGACCAATTAGATGCAGTCCTGGGTGGCATGCTCCGACTCGTACATGCTGCAAAGACGGATGGAGATAATTTTAAATTGAATCCAAGAATAGAGTCATATTTTAAAGATAGACTTGGATTGACAAATTCCCAAACGGACCATCTGATGACGATCGCACGTAGGATCGTTTCAGGCCATTAACATAAAAACTTTCTCCAAATTATTTCTTTTCATGCGGTTTTTAAATGTAACAATAGTTGTTTCTTTAACTTTTTTATCGGCACAGAGTACATCTAGCATCAATGGTTTCATAAGGAATGATGTAAATGGTGAACCCATTTCCTATGCAAATGTATTTATTAGCAATACGTCATTGGGTGCAGCAACAAATCGGGATGGATACTTTGTAATATCAGATATTCCTTCAGGTATTCATGAGGTTAATGTGTCCATGATAGGTTACGCGGTTCACAAGGAAACGATCGACCTTACTGAGACCAACTCCATTCGAATCGAGGTTCGCATGAAAGAGCAGGTCATTGAAGGTTCTGAGGTCTTGGTAACTGCGGAACGTCAAAAATTCGAAAGATCGATCGAAAGTAGTCAAATATCCTTGGACATCAGGGAAATAAATTCTGCTCCAGCATTCATAGAGCCAGATGTATTCAGGACCTTACAAATGCTTCCTGGCGTTCAGACCACAAGTGACTTTTCTAGTGCGCTATACGTAAGAGGTAGTACTCCGGATCAGAACCTGATCATGCTGGATGGTATCGTGGTCTATAACCCCTATCATCTAGGCGGGATCTTTTCAACCTTTAATACGGATGCCATTAAAGAAGCAGTCTTTCACGCGGGGGGATTTCCTGCAAGACATGGTGGAAGAATGGGAGCCATACTCAATGTGGTCAATCGAGAAGGTAATACAAACGATATAACAGGCATGGCCAATATATCTCTCATCTCTAGCAAGGGTCTTTTGGAAGGTCCATTGCCAAAATGGAAAGGAATGAAGGGCTCTTGGATGGTATCGGGGCGTAGGACCTATTTTGATTCCATTATTGATGCCATGAAAATACCAATAGGAAAGAAGGCCGATGGAACAGATGTCTATTTTCAGTTTCCATATTTCTTTTATGATTATCAAGTAAAGGTCAACTTGGACATCAATCAAGATCATCGGATCACATACTCCCGTTTCTATGGTGATGATGTTCTAGACTATTCTTGGGATGAAAAAGAAAGCATGGATAATGTAACTGTAAATCGCGATTCAGAAACTGGTTTTAACATTAAATGGCCCTGGGGAAATCGTACGAATGGTGCTATATGGCGTTGGATCGTATCCCCAGAGTTGGTTGCAAAGACATTTATATCAAATAGTAGATATAGATTTGATTTTGACCTGGGTTTTTATTCTAGGGATACCTATACCTATACCGATTCTGTAACGTCAATGTTTACGGACATCAACTGGAGGCTTTATGATATTATTAATGATAATTCAATTGAGACAGAATTGACTTGGAAAGCCACAGCGAGTCAAGAGATCACCGGAGGTTTCCAATTGAAAAGTGTGGGTTTTGATCTTGGGGAAGAAGTGAATATCTCGACTCAGGATACGTCCGTTACTTTTTCACCACTAACGCTAAAAAATAATACGCGAGAGGTTTCATTTTTCATTCAAGACAGATGGGAATTCTCAGAAAAATTAAAATTCCAATTAGGGATCAGAGGCACTGATTATAACTTGCATGATGAATTTTATCTTGATCCAAGGCTGGGGATGAAATATCACTATTCCAAAGATATTGCCTTTAAACTAAACTGGGGGCTCTACCATCAGTTCTTGACAACAGCAAATAATCAGGATGAGAATCTAAGATTGGTTGAACTTTGGCTGGGCATACCTGAGGATAAACCCGCTGCCGTATCTCAACACATCATAGGAGGTCTTGAATACATGTCTCCAAGAAACATCTTCTATCGATTGGAAATATACCAAAAGGATTTTGATAATCTTCTGACCTTGAAACAAGGGAATCAAAATACGATCGAAGATGATCAATCTGATACCCCATTCAATGAGTTTTGGGATACGAGAGGGAATAGTTGGGGAATTGAACTCTTGTTGAAAAAATCATCTGGTAGACTCAATGGGTGGCTCGGATATACCTATGCAAAAACAAAATACTTTACAGAGCCTAGCGGGTGGCATCACCCAAACTTCGATCGAACTCACACACTCAATATCGTAGGTAATATTGAACTTACAAATGACCTTGAGATAAGTAGTGCGCTTACACGATCAAGTGGAAACCCCTATACAAAGATCTTGGGAAGGGTCTATGATTGGGAGCAGAATCTATATAGTGATACATACTGGTATCCTCTTGATAGTTATATCGTTGGAGAAAAGAATACAGAGCGCTATGATGATTATTTCAGGATCGATGTTGGGATGACAAGAAAGGGTGGGAACCTGTTTGGCATGGAATATGATACTTACTGGCAGGTGATGAATGTGACCAGACATTTGAATGCATTTAGTTATGCCTATAGAACAAAGACAAGCATGAATGGTGATCAATTAGGTGTGGAAAGAAGAGTCGTTCCGCAGTTTCCCTTGATCCTCACCTTTGGGATAAAATTTGATTTTTAAGTTGCCATATCGAATCATTTCATCGTTCATGATGATCAGTATCATGGGATGCCTTTTCCCGACCAATGAGTGGGAGGATCTAGAGTCTAATTACGATCATGTATTGAATGTTTTTGGCATGATAAATCTAGATCCTGGTTACCCGAGTTATGTTGGACTCTATAGGACGACAGATCTAGATGAGACCGTATTGAACTTAGTTGAAACAGATACCTTATATTGGTGTGATTGTGATGATGATGAATGCTGGGAATGTGATGAAGGTCAGGATGGCTATTGGGTCGTGGACTCGATCTATGAGCCTGCTGCACTCATAAAAGATGCATCTGTCAATGTAACCGATGATCAAGGAAATAGTCATGTATTCTCATATGTTGATAAAATAACCTTTGTGGATACGGTATATTTTGACACGACATTTACATTTTATGGTACTACGATCACTTGGGATACTACCTACTACGATACAAATGATTATCGGATCAACTTTTACGTTGATACAACAGGTACATTTGTACCTCAACCAGAAACTCAATATGATCTAAGCATCTCCTCTCCTGGCTTTGACCTGGTAACAGGATCTCTTGTGACACCTGCATTTCCAAAAATTGATTCTCTATCACAAAGAGGACGATCCATTGATACTTTGATCATTAATGAGCCTTTCGATATTCACTGGAGCCAGACGATGGGCATGGGATTGGTCACGGGAGAGGTCCTCTTTGCTAATTATTGGGAAGACACAACAAATGGTTATTGGTGTGGGGGGTATTTTGATGAATTTGTTGTAGACCTTTCGGATGCATCTCAAAATCCATATGGAATTGCAGCTGAATATTGTGGAGAGGACATGAACGAACAAGAGGCTAGAGACTATTTCATTCGCTTAACGGCCATGGACGATAATTATCATGAGTATTTTATCATAGGTGAGATGGGTGAATACTCAAATGCATTGTTAAACTATCCTACCACAAAGGGACGTTCGGTCGGCATCCAGGGAGGATTTGGGTTTTTTGGATCGATTGCATCTGATGGATTATTATTGAAAATATCACCCTGATCGATCATTTGATCGATCCAAAGGCACATGAGCATTTAATCCTCATTTTTTTGTAAGTAACAATCATGTTTGGCCCGTTGAAATATCTTGTGTGGTCAATGATTCATTTTTTCTACACATCGAGATCAATACGGTAACCATGTTTGGTACATTACAAACAAAACTCCCTATGAATGTAGGGCTTGATGTGTAGAAAAAATTGATTGAAAGACGACTATGATGATGGAAAAAAGAAAAAAGATCAAGATAGGTGATGTTGTCTTCCTTGTGAAAGAAGATGATCATCTCAGGCTGCAGAATTATCTCAATGCCATCAAGGTGTATGCTTCCAATTCTGGGAAAAAGGAAAAGGTTGTGATGGATATTGAGTCTAAGATCGCAAGGATCCTAAAAGACAAGAATACGGGCATGATCACCACTGCTCAGGTTGATGAGGTGCTATCTGATAATCAGATTGGCCACAAAAATTCCTAGATAAGTACATCAGCCCAGTGGAATACCACAAATAATCAGAGATAGCCAGTTCATGCTGGAGTAAATTCACATGGCATCGAGGCTGGACATCTCAAACAGATCAAGAAGATGATCTCCCTCAAGCAATAATTTTTGCCCATGAGCAATGAGTAGTCTGATCAAAGAATTCTGGACATGATCTCAACTTGTAAATAGAATGGAAAAATTGATAAGAAAAAATTTCACACCATTATTATTTATGACTGTCTTGTTCCTCTCTTGTACAAGAGACACTTCTCCGTCTGATGAACCATCAGATCCAATGAACTGTGGCATAGATACCACCTTTACCTTGCCCTTACCCGCTGTTGACATAGCAAGATATTCAGACTGTCGGTACATATTAGCGGGCATCTATGGTACTGAGTTATTGGATGAATTGGGAAACATTTTACCATCTTGGGAAGATAATGACTTAAGGGTACCCTCAACAAGAGGGTTCAACCCCACAAGCGATGGTGGTTTTCTAACTACATATATTGATTTTGTTAGTAAGGCTAGTCCACCAGATGCTCCTGGTACTGGTTGGACATGGTCAGTCCCAACCTATCAGGCTCCACATTATGTCAATGATGCAATAGAAACTACTGATGGTGATTACATTGCGGTTGGATGGGTAAGTGGTGATCCGGGTACTGGAGGGCACGATCAAAGAGGCCAGGCCTTCATTGTGCGATTATCTGATGGCGGCATTGTACAATGGATCAAGCGCTTTGGACTTTTGAATACTCCCAAAGATACATTTTGGGAGGTTGTAGAGGCTGATGATGGTGGTTTTGTGGCTGTAGGATCAAAACTTGAGGCTAGAGAATTTTATTTTTACGATCACTTTTGGTTCCTGAAAATTGATGCAGATGGCAATGAGGTTTGGTCTCAAGAAATTGGTACGAATGATAGATACGACATGGCATTTGACGTTATCAAAATGCCTGACGGAGGTTTTACTGCAACAGGGATGAGCACCATCAACAGCAGTGGCTATGGTGCCATGAGGGTTGTTCGCATATCATCAAATGGAACGATCATGTGGGATAAAAAAGCAGGAGGGGATGGATACCAGGACATGGGCCATGCATTGGCTTTGAACCAAAATGAAAATGTTTTGATGGTGGCAGGCACCAAACAGCCAACTACAGGCGATAGTAAGATCAAACTATGGGGCTATGATCCTGATACTGGCAATAGATTATTTACGATAAATACCATTGACACTGAATTTGGTCTTGGTTCTTGGGGTGTTGTTGCAGCCTATGACAATGGTTTCATTATTACTAGCAACCCTTCCCTAATAAAAACGGATTCCCTTGGCCAATTTTAGATGGTAATAAATTTCTAACTCAATGAAAACAGCACTCACTTTAGCCATTATCTTTTTAAATGTAACTAGTGCCCAAAGAGTGGTTGGCTATTATCCTCAATGGGTTGTAGATAATTTACAGATCGAGGAAATCGAGTTTGATGTTGTGACCCACGTCATGCACTCCTTTGCCTGGCCAAATGTGGATGGAAGCATATCCTCATACGATGGCATGTTTGGTTCAGGGATGAGCAATGTGGTCCATGAACAAGGAGCCAAATTTATCCTAAGTCTGGGAGGCTGGGGAAACCATGAGGGCTTTGAGGTCGTGAGTGCAGACGAGGGTCTCCGTGAGGCATTCATCTATAACCTCGCCAGCATTTTAACGATCAATGACTATGATGGAGTGGACCTGGATTGGGAATTCCCTGAAACGGAATTGCAAAGAGAGAACCTAAACCATCTAGTATCAGAGATGGATTCCATCTTCCAAGTTCTTGATCCCGATTGGATGATCACCATGGCTGTACCTGTTTCCAATTGGTACGGACAGTGGCACGATTTTGAATTCTTGGTAGACCATGTTGATTTTTTCAATGCCATGACATATGGAACCCATGGTAATTGGTCTAGTCATTCGGGTCATCTTTCACCTCTTTATCCCTCACCGCCTAGTGACCTGGATGGTTCTTGCCATGACAATATGATCTATCTGGCAGACACCAGAGGAGTACCAAGAGACAAGATCGTAATGGGAATGCCTTTTTGGGGTATCAAGTGGGAATCCTCAGACATCAATGAACCCTTTACAGGAAGCACGGTCGATGTCATGTATTATGATATTCCTGAATTAATTGGAAACGGTTGGACCTACCACTGGGATGATGACGCACTATGCCCATATCTCATCAAGAATGATAGTACTAGGATCATAACCTATGAGGATCAACAATCGATAGGATCAAAATGTCAATATGTTTTAGAAAACGAACTTGGTGGTGTCATGATCTGGGCACTCTCATATGATAAAACTGAGAACGGTCAAGAGCTCATGCAGTCCATTGAGGAAAATTATCTAACTAATTTTTCAGATGGACCTATCTTGATACCAGATGAGATCTCTTTGAGTGCCTATCCAAACCCTTTCAATCCATCATGCAAGGTAGATGTCACTCTAGGACAAGACCAGTTTGTTAAAATAATGGTAAATGACCTTCTTGGTCACCAGATAAAAGTATTGAATAATAAAGTACTCCGCAAAGGGAGTCATCAGTTCACATGGGATGCGGAAGGTCTCCCCAATGGGATTTATTTCATTACTACAAAGCTCGATCGATCCATTCAAACTAAGAAGGTCACCTTGCTTAAGTAAGGCCCCCACTATTCTCCTGCATGTCTAGAAAAAAATCATTTGAGATCACCATGGCTGTTGCCTTCTCCATCTTGTGTCATGGTTGCGATGAGGGAAGTATGGACATGGATGATATCACAGATCATGGTGTGGTCATAAATGAGATAAATTACAATTCATCAGATGGTTTTGACCCAGGCGATTGGGTGGAGATTTATAATGGCAGCAGTGACACCATCGATCTTAGTTCATGGTCGTTGAAAGATGATGACGATGATCATTCCTTCACGATCCCATCTAATTCATTTTTACTCCCTGAGCATTACATGATCATTTGCAAGGACACGATGAAATTCAGTTCTTTGTTTCCTGAAGTAAATTCATTTTATGGTGACATGGATTTTGGTCTAGGCGGCGGCGGAGATCTTGTCAGATTATTTGATACTGATGGATCATTGGTGGACATGGTGGAATACGATGATGATGACCCATGGCCAGTACTACCAGACGGCAGTGGCCCCACTCTTGAATTGAAACATCCATCCCTGGACAATGCACTATGGGAAAATTGGTCAGCTTCTGATGGTAATGGGACACCTGGAGCAGTGAATAGTACCTATGATGGCGAGTAATGAAAATGCCAAACTCACAAAAATCAAAAACTAGTAAATAGATGCTATTATTTATTAGTTTCATGTTAGAAGTATCATGTAAAGATTTAGTTTATCCTTTTTACAAAATATAACATAATAGGAAAGAAATGGAATTCTCACCTGAACTTATTAATCTAGCCACGAAATTTGTGTTTAATCTTGGTGTTGCTTATGTGATCATAAAATTGATATATCATCGAGATCATAACAATAATGATTTTGTATTCACATATTTCATGTTCAATTCTTTGATCTTCTTTTTTGCATACATACTAGGGAACATGGACATCAATATCGGTTTTGCTTTCGGATTATTTGCTGTATTTGCCATTCTTCGTTACAGGACAGACCCCATACCGATCAAAGAAATGACATATCTATTTATTGTGATCACCATTGGGGTCATCAATGCCCTGGGACAAAACGAGGTATCTCACGGTGAACTATTATTTACAAATGTTGCATTGGTCCTATTGACCTATGCTCTTGAAAACTATTGGCAAAACAACTTACTGCATCGTCGAACTATAGAATATGATATTATTGATAATATCAAACCTGAAAATCATGAAAAATTACTTCATGACCTTAAAAATAGAACTGGACTGTCCATCACTCATTTCGAGATCAGAAGGATCTTCATGGAAAAGGTCAATATCAGGATCTATTCGACCGATTAAATAATGACCAAAACAGATTCCTTGGTATTAATTGCGTTATTTAGACTGCCTGAATTTGTTTACTAAAATACCCATGCTAAATGGCCGATATTGGCTATTGATATTGTTCATGCAATTTTCCCATGGATCCGATGATGTTGAGTCTTGGAATAGCATTGGTTTTGAAAAAAAACTTCCCTACTCACTTGAACTTGAATTTGACCAGGAGATTCGATTGATTGAAGGAATGTCTACAGTGAAGCAGACCATTTCTGAGGTCTCAATATCATACGAGGTGTTTGATGGTGCTAGCCTATTCATTCCCCTACGCTACGCCATGTTCGAGGACAAGGTCAAGCAGCGGTTAAGTTTTGGTGGGTCGTATAAACATGGTTGGGATCCCATGAATCTTAAGTACAGGACAAAGTTGCAAAGAACGTATGAGAATGGAGACCTTCCTGAGGATCTGATCAGAAACAGGATCACAATTGAATATGAGTTAAGTAATAAGATAGAGCCCTATGTGTCTGGGGAATTTTTTCATCTTTACAATGCAGATGGATTTCAGTATAATGAAAATAGGTTTTCCTTTGGTTTGAATGTTGATCTTCCGAAAAAAAGATCCGTAAAGATCTTCTACACTCATAAGAGAGAGGATATTGATGGTTCTAGTCCCGATCTTATCAGTGTATTTGGGCTAGCCTATGATTTTAAATGGTAATGGAAAAACCTAAGATAGACCGATCATCATGAAAGGCATAATAAAACAAATATTTCACACTTTTATCTTGACCACATGTTTGTCAGCTCAATGGTCAACTGACCTTTCATCACCTCAACTTCTTGGAAGCGGCATCCAGCCTCAAATAGCATCAACCTCAGACGGTGGTGCATACATCACCTGGATCACTGATGGGAATTATCATGTATATGTTCAGCGAATGGATGAATTGGGAATACCACAATTTGGTGACTCAGGCTATTTGGTCAGCGATAATGACAATGCATCTTGGATCGCTGTGTACCATCTGAATATTGTTGTCGATGACGATGATAATGCCATCATATCGACCGTTGACCAACGAACTGGAAATTGGGAGGTCTATGCATGGAAGATCTCGCCAGAGGGTTCTATGTTATGGGGCGATGATGGGCTTACGATCACAAACTCCAGTACAGGTAACATGTCACCCCGGTTAACAATTCTTGAAGATAATAGTTTGATCGTCACATGCAGCCATAACGATGGTGAGATACTATTTCAACGTGTCTCTTCTGAGGGAGAATTGTTGTGGGGTGATGGCATAGTCAATCAGGATGATACTAGGAATCTGGTGTCACCTCAGTCCATTGTTGATGAGAATGGCGATATCGTTTTCCAGTGGCTGAGACAGTCATCAGGGTGGCCAATATATAGTGAGATCTTCATCCAAAAACATGATCTTGATGGTGAACCCGTGTGGATGGAACCTATTTTGATCGTGGGACCAACTTCCTTTCCAATGGGTAATTGGTCCCAACAATTACTTTCTGCTCCTGGAGGAGGAAGTTTCATTGCATGGACAGAATTATCAGGGAATGTACAAAATGCAATAGTTGAATCCGTTACAGATGAAGGTACGTCACTCTGGGATGGGGGCATGGATCTATCAGCAAACTCGAGTAACTTTAGAATGTCACCCATGCTGGTAATTGCTGAGGGTACCCAAGAGATGATGGCTGTATGGAGAGAGGCCAACGGGAGCCAATCGCAGCGAGGATTATTCGCACAGCGTGTTGACAGCACTGGAACCAAATTGTGGGGTGCAAATGGAGTGGCAGTTGTAGACCTGAATAGTAGTTATGACTATCTAGATGTATCAGCATCAGAGTTTGCTGATGACATGATCGTCACCTATTTGGAACAAAGTCCAAACATGAGTGGTGATATTTATTCTCATCGGCTTGACTCATTGGGTAATCCAACATGGGAAGATGACCGGGTGCCCATAACCAATTCAAATACTCAGAAATCAGACGTCAATTCTACCAAAGGATCAAACTGTGTATTTATCTCCTGGTCAGATAATGGTTCGATCTTTGCTCATTGTTTGAGGGATGATGGTAGCCTTGGCCCCCCTGACATAATACCTCCTGTAGGCTGTGATAGTGGGTATGTAGAGATCGATGGATTATGTTTTTATGAGAATGATCTGAGTGTCCTTCAAACCATGATAGATAATAGCTATGCAAGCGGCATCGATCTAAACTGTGAGGATTCGAATCAATATTGTGGATCTCCAAATCCTTACATGGATGATCCTGAATCATGGTTTTGGAACATCATAGATGGACAAGATTACAATTTCGCTGATGGTGATAGCATTGTAGAACCATTGGAATTAGGGATTCAGGAATGGGAAGATGGACGATTGAAATCTCTCATGTGTGGTGCTTATATCTATTGCCAACTGTCAGGCCTGATCCCAGACAATATCAATGCACTGACCGAAGTGGAACAACTGAGGTTGGAGGTCAATTATCTTTCCAGTTACATACCTGAAGTGATATGTGAATTAGATCTGGATTATGAGGATTATCTATCATTCGACCTTGCTGGGAATCTACTATGCCCTCCTTATCCTTCCTGCATTGAAGATCATGTGGGGCAGCAGGATACCACAGGCTGTGAGCAAGTATCCTTGGTTGATGAACCCATGTCAAATTCTTTTGCCTTGAACAATGCATGTCCAAACCCATTTAATCCTGTTACCACTTTATCTTACTATTTACCCAAAGGTTCATTCGTGACCATGACCGTGTATGATATGCTTGGCAGAAAAGTGAAACAACTCGTAAATCAAAATGAGACTCAAGGAGTTAGATCCGTTCAATGGAACTCTACTAATGATCATGGACAACCCGTGTCTGCAGGTATCTATCTATGTAGGATAGAGGCAGGAGAGTTTAGCCAAACCAAGAAGATGGTATTATTAAAATAACTTTTTCAAAGGGAACAATATTGTCTTACTGAATTCTTGTATTCTTTTTTCAGCCTGTTCAAAATTTCCGTATGAACTGGTATTGATGAAAATTATAACACCAAGATTGTTTTTTGGATCAAAGAACATGCTCGTGTTCACACCAGGATCTGCCCCACCGTGACCAATTTTGTCACCTATTGTCCAGAACTTAGCATAAGAATCGATATGGTCAGGCTCTAACATGTTCAAGACACTCTCCTTTCTTAATATTTGTTTTCCCCTGTATGAACCATTGTTCATCATGCAGAGCAAGTAATAAGATAGATCGGTTATTGTGGTCCTTAATCCACCATCAGGATAGGTGGTCAATCCATATAACGGCAATTCCTTAAACGCTTTATTGTCATCCATGGATTCATATAGTTTAGAATGTTTTGAGATCTCCATTTCAGATAAGAACCAACATGTGTTATGCATTCCCAATGGCTCAAAAATGGTTTTTTGGGTGACCACATTCAATGGTGCTTCCTTCACGATCTCTAGGATGTATCCTGCTAGACCAGCACCTATGTTCGAGTATTCATGTCTTTCACCTGAGTTATGATCAGTGAAATTATTTTTAGAATAGTACCTCCCTTTTGGAGATAAATAATCTTCCAAAAATTGTCCTAAGGGTGTGGGAGAATCATCTCCATAATGATAAGAATTGAAGTAGGTGGTTTTTTCATCTCTTATCCCTGACATGTGACTCATTAGATGTCTAAGTGTAATGATCGACTCAGGTAAATTTGGGTTTACAACCTGGAAAGGAAGTATCTTATTCACATCATCATCCAAGTCAATCAAATTATCTTCCACTGCCTGCATGATCGCAACACCAATGAATGTCTTGCTTATGGATGCAATGTTCATCACCGTATGGGGTGTGAAAGGACGACTGTTCTTTATGTCGGCATGACCATATCCTTTATTGAATACGATCGAATCACCTGAAACTATGGCTATTCCCATTCCGGCTATTCCAGCATCAGAAATAGCTTGCCTGATATATGCATCAAATTCTTTATTTATTACAGAGCATTTCAGGAGGGGTGGATTCCCCATGATGACCATGCATAAAGCCAGTGATAATTTTTTCATTATCTAAATTAAGTTAGAAAATGATTTAATATTAAAGATGTTATGTGTGGCTCATGATCTCATTAATGGATTTTTAAAGAAAGATCATTAATTAGGTAAGTAATCTGAATAAACTAAGGTATACTCCCCGCTCAATAACTTATAATAATCAATACTGGTCTATAACATGAAATCTAAAAAAACTGGAAAAAGAGGATCTTTTTTGAATTTTTCTTTAAAAAAAGAATTAATAAAAGCCATCAAAGAGTTGGGTTTTGATCATCCAACGCCTATCCAGAGCAAAGTTATTCCGCATCTAATGTCATCGGGACAAGATTTGATCGCCTCAGCTCAAACTGGTACGGGGAAGACAGCGGCATTTGGATTACCTTTATTAGACTTGACCAATACAAGCGATGCTACTGTTCAGACGCTTATTTTATGTCCTACACGGGAACTTTGCATTCAAATATCCAAAGACCTATCAAGTTATTCCAAGTATTTGAAGAAGGTAAATATCCTAGCTGTTTATGGCGGAACAAAAATTGAGAAACAGATAAGGTCGTTGAAAAAGGGACCTCAAATAATTGTTGGTACTCCAGGTAGGACAAAGGACTTAATTAGAAGAAAGAAATTATTTGTTGGGAAAATTGAACGTTTGATCTTAGATGAGGCTGATGAGATGCTTTCAATGGGCTTCAAAGATGATCTGGAATTCATCCTTAATTCAACCTCAAGAGATAAACAAATCTTACTTTTTTCAGCCACCATGACCCCTAAGGTTGTTTCGGTCACAAAAAAATACATGAAAAATTCTTTGGAGATAGCGGTTGCTCGTGTTAATCGTGCAGCAGAGAATGTTCAGCACCTATTCTACATGGTACAAGCAAAACATAGGTATGAAGTAGTAAAACGAATTGCAGACATGAACCCAGACATATATGGAATTGTATTCTGTCGCACGCGTAGGGAAACAAAAGAGGTTGCCAATAAACTAATGAATGATCATTACAATGCAGACACCATACATGGGGACTTGACCCAATCTGAGCGGGATGATGTGATGAGCCGTTTTAGGAAACGAAGATTACAGATCTTAGTGGCAACAGATGTAGCAGCTCGGGGATTAGATGTTGATGACCTGACCCATGTAATCAATTATAATTTACCTGACGATGATGAAATATATGTTCATAGGAGCGGAAGAACAGGAAGAGCAGGAAAAAAGGGTATATCCATGGTCATCATTCATGGGCGGGAAATCAGAAAATTAAAAGAGATAGAAAAAACCTCTGGCATATCCTTCATCAAAAAAGAAGTTCCGAATGGATTAGACATATGCAAGAAACGTTTGTATGCCCTCATTGATAAAATTGAGAAGGTTGATGTGAATGAAGAGCAAATAGAACAATTTTTACCATATATCTATGATAAACTCAATTGGCTAGACAGAGAACAACTCATCAAACATTTTGTCTCAGCTGAATTCAATAGATATCTATCATATTATAAAAACTCAAAAGATATTAATATAGAAGCCCAAGTACATGGCAGGGGAGAGACAAAGAGGCCAAAAAGAAATCGAAAGAAATTCTTTAATTCAAGAAAAAATAAAAGAAGAAATAAAAGAAATAAAAGAAAAAGAAAGAAGTAATATGTAAAATCTGACTTATGAAGTGCACCTATTGGCGATTTTCCGTTCTATTTTTTTTCATAATTATTTTTTCTTCATGTGGAATATTCATAGAGGGTTACAATGAATATGGCACAGCGAAAAACTATTACAAAGAGCGTAACTATCATCAAGCTGCACTCCATGCATCAAAATCCTTAAAGATCAAGGCAAAGAATAAAAGGGCATTGGTCTTATTTGAAAATTCATATCAATTAGCGGTTCAGGAACATAGATCAAACATCAAGGATCTTGAAACGATCGAGGATGATTCAAAATGGCCAAGATTATATCACGCATATGATGAACTCCAATATTTGAGTGATGAACTAGTGTCCCTCATGCCACTGGTCCAAGTCACTTTTGGATATGACCTAGATCTCCCTCTACAAGATTGCAATAAGGAATTAAATAGGATAGGGCCACTAGCTGCAGAATATCATTATGAGAGAGGATTAGAGTATCGTCAAGAAAGGGACAAGGAAAGTCAAAAATCTGCAGCCAAGGCATTTAAGTCAGCACAACAATTTGTGCCAAACTATAAAAATTCCAAGGAATTATATGATGAGACAAGATCAGCAGCATTAATTACGCTATTGATCCTTCCATTTGAGGGCGATCATAATCTGGTTGATTATATTCGTGATCGAATGATGATAACCCAAACCAATGCATCCAAAGAGTTTTTACAAATTATTACACGGGATCAGTTGAGCACGATCTTACTTGAACGAAACTTGGTTCAAACTGGCATAACACAAAATGATTATTTGGAAGTTGGGAAACTAGCAGGTGCGAACCAGATCCTTAGTGCTTCCTTATCGACTACTCATAGACCATCCGAAACAATTACAGTCGAGGATATAAAGCAAGAAAAGAAAGTTGTCGTTCGTAAAGAGAAGTATGTGGATGATGATGGTGTTGAAAAAACAAAAAAAATAAAAGAGACGGTATATGTGACCATAGACCATTACAAAAAAAGTGCTGAATCAAATCTGAGATTAACCTATCGGATCACTGATATTAACAATGGGTTACCCATTTATTCAGGTAAGGTCAGAACACATGCAAAATTTTTCCATGAGTGGGCAACTTATGAAGGCGATAAACGAGCCCTAAGTAGCAAATATGAACGTCTCGTGCAAAAGGAAGAAAAATTTGCACCTTCGAGAAGTGAATTGCATATGGAGGCGGCGAGTACCTTACCAAATAGATTAATGAAAAAAATATCTGATCATTATTCCAATTAAAATGAAAATAATTAG
>CAYZJY010000043.1:0-15754 GCA_964478995.1 uncultured bacterium | reverse complement strand
GCACTATTCGTTCCCAACGTCACCGCATCGATCGCTCCTCCATTCACATCCGCTGTTGGGATCACGGTGGAACCAGTGAAGGTCACGCTACCATCTGCCAAGGTCATGAGGTCCGTATCATCTGTATGTCCAATTAAACTACCATCAATGTTTATCGTATTATCTAAAAGGATTGGTGAGCCAGATGCTGGATTAATATTTATAGCACCTGATGATGTGCTTATGTTCACTGCTGCATTACCCTGACTAATATCATCTGCCAAAATTGATGATGCAGATATGCCCGTGAGATTTGATCCATCACCGGTTAATGTTGTTGCTGCTAATGTCCCGGAGACCGTAAGTGTTCCATTTG
The DNA here is from genome assembly GCA_964478995.1 of uncultured bacterium. Taxonomy (GTDB): domain Bacteria; phylum Fidelibacterota; class Marinisomatia; order Marinisomatales; family UBA1611; genus NZWG01. The sequence continues at coordinate 15,399 of CAYZJY010000043.1, read as the reverse complement.
CCAACGTCATCAGATCCGTATCATCTGTGTGGCCAATGTATGTGCCATCGATCCTTACATAATCGACTGTGGCATTTTCTAATGTTGTATTTCCATTGATATCGATCGTTGTTCCATTGATCTCAACTTCATCATCTGATACCAGATCTAATACCCCATCTGCACTCTGGGATATTTTTGTGCCTGAATCTCCAAACTGTAGTTGACTTAGACTATTTAATCTTACCCCTTCATCCTCAATATGCGTCAGGGTCACGTCCTGATTATTGCCTAAATTGATTACCGCACCATCCGCGAGAAAAATATCAGAAAACTCTGCAGAAGATGAGCCCAGACCTGCACCATCTACGGATGCTGGTAAAACCGAGCCAGTTGTTGTGATCGTTGATCCATTTGTGATCGCACCTGAGATGTCAACTGCACCATTCATGTCGATCGTTGTTCCATTTATCTCGACCTCATCGTCTGATACCAGGTCCAGTACTCCATCTGCACTTTGTGATATCTGGGTGCCTGAATCTCCAAACTGTAGTTGATTAGCACTATTGATCTTTACACCTGTATCCTTAATATGTGTCAGGGTCACATCCTGATTATTACCAAGATTAATTACCCCTCCATCCGCGAGAAAAACATCAGAAAATTCTGCAGATGCTGAACCCAATCCTGCACCATCCACTGAAGATGGTAACACTGAACCGGTTGTCGTGATCGTAGATCCAGTAGTCATGGCTCCAGAAATATCAACCGCGCCATTCATGTCGATCGTCGTTCCATTGATCTCAACTTCATTATCTGAGACTAAGTCCAATACTCCATCTGCACTTTGAGATATCTGGGTACCTGAATCACCGAATTGTAACTGATTTGATGCATTTAATTTTATACCCGTATCTTCTACATGAGTTAGGGTCACATCCTGTTCATCACCTAGATTGATGACTGCACCATCAGCAAGAAAAACATCTGAGAACTCCGCAGAACTTGTCCCAAGATATGCTCCATCAGATTCATCTGGAATGATACCTGTGTCCGCTGTAAGCGTCGTGGCGGTTATCGCAGCCGGTGTGGTACCTCCAATAACTGAATTATTTATGGTCGCACCTGATAGAGTGATGTCATCTGGTACATATGAATCTGCGATAGCAGTACCCTGCCACTCACCAGTGGTTATGGTCCCTACCTCATCTATTGCAGAGTCATTCCCTGTGGTAATGATCGTACCCGTTACATTTGGGAAAGTAATTGTTTTGTCAACAACGGTTGGATCTTCAACAGCAAGTATTGTCTCGTAATCATTTATTGATTCTCCTTCTAAAACTATGGGTGAAACTCCTGCCAATACTCCCATGGATGATGCTTCAACACCGGTCAAATTTGAACCATCTCCAGTAAATGAATTTGCCGTTATCGTTGAACTGGTAGTTAGAGCACCGCTTCCAAAATCAATCGCATCGGATGACGAAGTAATTGAGCCATCTGCCAGGGTAATATCACCAACAGTTGAGCCGGTGGCGAGGGTTGCAGTTCCTGAACTAAATGTCCCGCTTGTAGATAAAGCATCATTTCCAAAATCAATCACATCAGATGAAGATGTTATTGATCCATTTGCCAAGGTAAGATCACCTATTTCAGACCCAGATGAAAAAGTTGATACACCAGCGGTCAAGGTACCATTTGTAGATAGATTTTCACTTCCAAAGGAGATATCGTCCGACCCAGATGCAATGGTACCATCGGTAAATGTCAAATTCCCGATGGATGAACCTGAACTTAAGTTTGCGATTCCTGTACTTAGTGTTCCAGTGGTAGATAGATCATCATCACCAAAATCTATTTCGTTAGAGGCCGCTTCTATGGTACCATCTGCCAAGGTCAAGTTGCCAATGGTAGAGCCAGAACCTACGCTCATGGTACCATCCGTTGTGATATTGTTATCGACAAATGAAACGGTGCCGCCTGCTGAGGTAATACTGCCACCATCGATGGTCATGTCACTTATATATGCCCTAGATTGGGCTTGCACTGTTGTAAAATTACCTGTCTGAGGATCGTCAGAGCCAATAGTGGTCCCATCGATCGTTCCACCATTGATATCCATGTTATCATTATCAAGGGTGGCTATGCTACCAAGCCCCAGTGATGCCCTAGCAACCGAATCCTTTTCAACGGTCCACTCAGTACCATCAGAAACAATAAAATTACCATCAGCATGTTCAAGAGAGCCAAGTGTCTCAAGATCTTCATTAGAATCTTGTTTTGTATCAATGTAGGCCTTTATGGATTGTTGTGTGGCCAAATGATTATCAGAGTCAGACGCCATGTCATCCTCGTCTAAAACAGCCGCACCTCCAATGGATGATGCCATCAGCAATCCTCTAACAGTTAAAGTGTCAGGTGCAAAAATTAGAAGGTCACTATCTCCAGTAAGTCCCATGAGATTTCCATCCATGGTCAGGGTGCTATCAAATATGATGGAAGATCCTTCACTTGGAACAATATTGATTCCGCCATTAGTTGTCTGAATGGAAATATTGCCATCACCAATAATGATGTTATCTGCTTCAATTGCCGTAGGATTTCCCCAAGCACCAGTCCCGTCACCATCTGAGATCCACGTTTGGCCAGAATCTCCAACTGAGGAAATTCCATATTCTACCCTGCTTGCTGATAGTACCCCATCTTCAACCAGATCTGTCAGGTTTGAATCGATTGTCTGGTATGATGATAGCGTATCATAGAGTTCTTCACTTGTTGAATAACTTTGCAAAGAATCTTTTAGTACATAGACGTTTAGATCTGGTAGGTCAATGAGTTCATCATAATCGGCAGTCCTTGCATAATCCGCGGTATCCGATAATACGGCATAGAACACAGACGTAAGTACCTGTCTAGGTGATAATGTTGATCCATCAACCGTTAATTCTAGAAATGCTTCTTGGGGGATTAGGGTGAAAGGATTCGTATTGCCAAGTATCGTACTGATAATACCATTGTTGACCGTAACCTCTTGGTTCTCAGACCATACTGGTTCTCCTCCATCAGCAGTTTCAAACACTTTGAATAGGATCTCATAGCTTCCATCATCAGTGGGGCTCCCATCATTTTTTGTAATGAGTCCTTGGTAAGATATCCTCCTTGGAACAGATTGGGTATTGGCATTGCTCATCGTATTGACAATATTTTTTTGAACATTATCTGATTTGCTTTTCTTCCCAAACCTATTTTGGGTATAACCTATTGTTGAAAATAGAATTAGGATAAGAATGAATTTCTTCATGTTAATCTCCTGTTGTGCATAAACACATTTATTTTTTTATTTCTTTAGGGCTCATGTGGGAATCCTGGTGGCATCTCCGGTTCGGGTTCATCGGGCTCTCCCATGAACAATTTGTCAATGAACAGATATGCCACACCCAGCATAAGCGGATATTTCCCATAAGCGATAAGGCTCTCATTTTTCATGAGTAGCCTATCAACTGTGGATATATCTTTTTTAAAATTATTTGCAGCCATGAGTTTGGATACACTTGACCTCAATTCTGGATCTAGACCATAAATTCCTGATTCATTCATTTGTTGATATGGGCCAATAAGGAGAACCTCATCGATCAAATTTCCAGGTTCATTGGATTTGAAGATCCTTAAAGATAGTTTATCCACGGCCTGTGCAAAATTCCATGATAGGACATACTCGGCACCTAATCTCTTTGCATTTTTTGCTATGCATGGATCTGTATTGCAATCATCTTTGTATCCTTTTGGCCTTTTATTTTTCTTTATGTCTCTATCAAGAAATATTTCATAATTGAAACCAATCGTTTTGATCTGATCCATGATGATACTATTGACTATCTGTGCATCTACCTCAGTTACTTTATTATCTAAAAACCCTTGTATGAATATGCCAGAAAGGCTGTCGTCATCTCCAATAGCATCACCAGGAAGTTCCAAAGGAGACTGCATAGTAGAGGTCAAGGTTTTACCCGAAGTATCTACTGGGGCTTTTGGTTTTAAATACTCAACGATCAATGTATCCATGTCTTCAAAACCAATACGATCTTTGACCTTTAACACCACCTCTAACTTGGTCCCTGGCTCATTATCAGAAAGTTTGACACTCAAGACCTTATTATGTGTCTTGACACTTTTTAGATAAGTACTCCCGTATGTCTCCATTGAGATCTCAGATGAAAAATCATTGTCACTTTTTCGAGCAAGACCTGGAGCAAATATCCATTGATATTTTATTTTTGAGCCATCACCCACAAATGACCTAGAGCCATCTAAGGATATTGACCCCCCAGAAAGAATTTTAATATCATTGCCTGCATCAGCAACTGGCTTATTATTACCAAAAAAGAAATCCTGACCAAGGGTTAGATCGCCAAAAAAGAAAATAACAATGATAAACATGCTCATTTTTTTATCAAGTTTGTTCATTTTCATGTCTCCTCTAAGCACCACTTGAAATAACAGTTGGTGTTATGAATATCAATAATTCTCGTTGTTCTTTGTTTCTACTGCTATAATTAAAGAGTTTTTTAATCAATGGGATATCCCCTAGAACAGGCACCTTGGATTTGATCTCATCAGCAGTATCAAATATCAGACCACCGATCAATAATGTTTCTCCATTGTTAACTCTTACTGTAGTATTTGTTGCTCGAGTTGAGATCATGGGCCGTTGATCATTTCCAATAAAACCGATGATGTCCTGAACGACTGCATCAATTTTCATGCTAATCACTTTCTCTTCATTTACCCTTGGTAGCACCTCTAGAGAAATATTTACATGTTGGTCTTCGTAGGTGTATGGGTTCGTACCAAAGACACTGCCTTCGCCTTGAGGTACCAATACTGGGATTGTTGTCCCTACCACAATATTGGCAGGAGAATTATTCATTGTAGTGACCTGTGGTTCCTGAAGTAATTTTGTGCTTCCATCATTGGCTAAAAGAGATAGGATCGCTGATACAACTGGCCTACTAAGCGTTGCAAAATTCATGGTCTGATCACCCATTGTCACATATCCGAGGTCAAAGGTAGACAATGTATCGGTATTAAGGTTTTTGATAAGGCTCATCTGCTCCCTCAGATCCCAATTAATTCCAATGGTCTCATCGTGCCTTAGGGCAGTTTCCACAAACTTGACTGCAATATTTATCTGATCACTTTCAACATCTAGGGATCGAACGACACCCTCAATAAGTGAAAAATTATTTGGAAGATCAGTCACTAACAGTATGTCTTTATCTCCAGGTTCAAGATTTGTAGATGCTGTTGATGAAAGTGCCCTTATTTTCCCACGAGCAGTAAGAACCTCACTCACCGCGTCTAATGCGATGGTACCAGTGACATAGTTAAGGCGAAACATTCGGGTCAATAATTCCCCACTCATTACCTTTTTTGTTGTAGTAGGTTGGACAATGATAATATTGTCCTGTATGAACCATTCATAATTATTTACATGAAGGATGGCATCCAAGGCCGTTTCTAGAGAGACATCATCAAGGCTAACTGTAACGCGCCCAGATACGTCTTCTCCCATGATCAGATTAAGATTGTCTTCAGACACCAACATTCTTACTACGTTCACCAATTTTGCATCTTGAAAACTCAGACTAACGCGTGAGGGAGGAAGTCTTTTTGTTGAAGATGCATACCTTTTTGGTGACTTTTTAACATTATTCTTATTCCATATGACCTTTAAAACATGATTTGTTCCTTCTCCTTTAGCAGGCTCAAGTTTAAGACTGTAATCAGGAACCCTTGTAAAATCCAATTTTAATTTTATTCTGCTATCTAGTTCTTTTTGGTTAACATTTCTGGGAACGCTTATGGAGTATTGATAGAGAGGAGATTGTTCACATTTTTTTGTGAAATTGCCTTTTGTCCATCTAGCGTTTTTAAATAGCAATGATAGACTTGGTGGTGCAAATGTCTCATTGGTGACGTAATCAAAATTTGCCCCACTAAATTCCATGACCAACACATACGATTGTTCATCTTCCTGAATACGAATATCATTTAAAATTGGCGTGGGTGAGAATAGACCATACTTGTATCCCTGTGCCTGCACAATACATAGTGACAGAATAAAGTAATAAAAACATGTTCTTGAAATGTCTGATAAGTATTTCATTTATTTTTCCAGTTTAAGTGTTACGCTGTACTGATTTCTTTCCAATATCACTCGATTTTCAGTGATCTCTTTTACCTTAAATCCTCTTACTTGATTTAACTCATGAACGATTTCACCATTGATGATCGCCTTATAACCATCTTCGAATTGAGTTATGCCGGTCAATTTGAACCAACTATTGTAGATATTGCTTCTATCATAAAATATGTCATCACCCCATCCAATGCTTTGAAGGGGTAAAGGTTGTGTATCATTTTTTTCCCCAACATTGCTTGCATTGTCCATTGGGTTATTATCCTGAACTACTTCTTTCATAGAAGGACTGTAGTCTCTTGATAACATAGATGCAGTCTCAAAAACAACTACGGATATCACTAGGCATGCTGATAGCACGATTGTTTTTTCCCTTATCATGAATCTGCCCCACCATAGGTTAGGTAGCCCATCTGAGCAATAACACCTTTGGGGTCAAGACTATCTAGACCGATCGAACAATATTGTATTTGCAGGATTGATTGTTTATTCTGTAATTCATCTATAAATCTTCCTATGTCTATAAAATTCCCAGAGATATTAAAACTCACCGATTGTCTCTCGAGACGTATCTTTTCATTCATGTCACCTTGATCTATGACCGGGAAGGTATTCCTTGGGTCTATCTCTATGTCACTGATGTCAACTCCCATTTCAGAGGCTAATCCTTTTAAAAGGCCTAACTCCTTCATTAACTGGCCGCCAGATATTTTGTGAGTTCCAAGGGTCTCCTTATTAAATAAAAAATCATTTCTTATCTGATTCATCTGTTCCAAAACTTCAGATCCATTTCGCAACTTTGAATCAATTTGATCTATGGAGGACTGGACGTGTTGCACCTTCTTATTTACACCTCGTACATCATGTGAGTAGATAATGATCAATGTGACCGATAACAATAATAGAGCATAATATTTAACTTTTTGGTTCATGGTGCCTTAACGAATAATCCTCATTTGATATCCTGTTTTATTGCCTTTTAATTGTTTTGCATCACTAACATTAATTTTTTTGAATTTTTGTGTATCATTTAGGGTCTTAACCAGTTTTTCAACATAACCCGATGACTTATTTTGATTTTTATCAAAGAATCCATCTAAGGTCATTGTTAGCTCAGAATGATCAGGACCGCTTTTCTTAGAAAAATCTTTTGACTGATTTTTCTCAAGAGTTAGTCCAGTTATTTTGAAATCCATGGGTATTGTTTGACTAAGATACTTTAACATTGAGACCATGTCAGCAGAGATGGCCTTGTCATCTTTTATCAATTTGCTGAATTGATCTGCTACACTGTTATTCTGAGTAACAACATCCCTCATGTCTTGTCGCATGTTTAATAAACTCAACTCTGATTGTTTAACAGGAAGCAGGGATTCAAGGGGTGCTATCCTTGATCGTTGTACAAATGATCCAATGGAAAAAACAGTTATTAGAACCAATATCGCATTTTGAAGAATTTGGTTTGGTCTGAAATATTTGAACTCCTTTTTATGAGCCTGGGGCAAAAGATTTAACCTAAGATCTGGGTCCATTAGGAGACCAAGGTTGGCCATATAATCAATTTGAATGGAATTACCCTTCACCGATCTTTTTCTTTTCATGATCTTATCAGACCTATCCTGAATGGATTCTAATGAACGATCAAGATCTTTAAGTTCAATTTCATATTCCGTTTGCCTTTCTCTAAAATCGATCAACTCTTGTTCTAAAACATCAATTCTATCTCCGTAGTTGAATGCGAGACCTGTAAGTTGTTTTACCTCTTGTCCCAAGCCATCTAACTCGTTTTTCTCTTTAGTGATCTGCAGTTCAAGTTTTGTACATATTTCTTCCATCCGTTTTATTTTTTTATGGCTGATCTTTTCTTTTTCAGATATGACATTGTTGATTGATGATTGTTGATTTTTTAGTTTTGCAATTTCTTGCTCTATTTCTACAATCGAGTTGAATAATTCCTTCGATTGGGTCTTTAATTGCGCTAGATCCATGTAACTATTCATCTTGTGTTCAGCAATTTCCCATTTCCAATCGTCATCTCTATCATCTTGTTCATAGAAGGAGTTTTCCAATGCATTTTTCATTTCTTCATTTATCTTGGTAAGTTCCTGATCTAACATAGCGATCTCAACTCGCCTGTCCTTCAAGTCTTCTTTCATGTCGTCTAGTCGTCCGTTTAGTTTATCTCTATCCTTTGCCTTTAATTCTAAAAGCGTATAGAGATTTGTGATGCGTTCATTTAACATGATCTTGCTTGGAGGATAGAGATCCTTGACATTTGATATGCCATTCAATGATCTCCTGTGGTCTGATGAGATCTTTAATAAATGTTCTTTATTATTTTCAATTAAGATCTCAATTCTTGACATGTCTTTATCATAATATTCTAGGTCATTCTCCAAAAGGGTGATCGAACTCTCAATGCCAGATCTTTCATTGTTCATGGAATCAATTAATAAATTAAGATCCTTGATCATACGCTCTGATCTTTCAACACTTACCATCATATCTTTTTCCATTTGAGATAAATAACGTAATTGCTCCTTTCTATTTACTCTAGTTTTCTTCTTTTTTGTACTGGAGCTTGTAGGTGAGAGATCTTCAGGTAAATTTATTTTTTTCTTTAGTTCGCTCACCATGCCATTCGAGATATTATAATCATCCTCAACTTTTTTTAATTTTGAAATAACACCATCTTTTTGTTGATCCAAGGAAAGGAGTTGTTCTTGCAAAATAGAAAACTCTTTACGATTAGATTCTAATTTCTGATTTAAGTTTGAACTTTTCTCTTTGAATTGTTCCTCCTTCTTAGATATGATAATCTGATTCTTATCATGCTTTATAAATATCTTTTCAAGTCTTTTTTCTAATGAAGAATGTGATCTTGAAAGACTTTCTTCTTCTTTTAGCAACAATTCGATCTTTTCTTTTGTTTTCTCAATTTCATTGAAGAAAAAAACCATCCTATCCTCTGCCTCATTTATCTTCACGATCAGTGTTTCCTTATCAAAGGCAATATTCAACAATCTTAGATGGTCATTTTTTTCATTATTTAGTTCTACTCTTTTTTCAGATATTTTTGATAATCTTTCTTTCAACCTTCTATCAATATCTAATTTTGCACGCTTCTTTTTGTTGGGAATGTTTTTTATCTGATCCTTGATCTCTGCACGGGTTTCTTTAACCCTCTCAGTGATATCATTTAGATTGTTTTGCCTTAGGATGAGTGATTCATTTTTTTCATCTACCTTAAGAACCAATGCTCTTATCATGGACTCTTTTTTATGGACCTTCCCTTTGGCATTTTGAATTTTTGTCACTATGGTCTTCTTGCGCCCTCCATAGGGTTTTAATTTTTCCAATACATTGCGATGACTTTTCCTATGTCGTACCATGAATGCTTCATAACGACCCATGAACTGTTCAAGATCATTTTTCAACTTCTTTATTTCTTCAACATCTAATTTTATGCTCTCTTCAGCCATGGATCTTGCAATTTCATCTGCATCACCTTCGTTCTTAAAACGATTCAGCCCATCTTTCAAAAATAATATGTATGAATCAGACCTTTTTCTTTCTATTGTATTTTTTAGTGAGTCTATTTGCTCTTTTATGGATTTACTTTCCTGGCTTAATTGATCATCCCACTCTCTCTTTTTTCCCTCTAGAGCATCTAATCTTTCTTGGAATCTTCTACCTTGATTTAAATCTTTTTCCCAGCCCTTGATCTGCTTTTTCAAATCAGACATGTTTGGCATGTTCTTTCTTTTCATTTCAGAGAGAGAGGACTGAGCCTTATCTCTTTCCGATTTCACCTTTGTCTTTTCTTTTTTGGCTTTACTCAGTTCTCGGTCAAGTAATCGATCCTTTTTCTCCAATTCGATTCGTTCTTTCTTGAAATAAGCCTCTATTGTTACAGACTTTGATTTTTTTGCTTCAGATATTTTCCGTAACTCCTCCTGGTCAAGTATCTTTTGTTGACTCTCAAACTGTAAAATCAATTTTTTTCTATCTGAATCAAGTGCTTCAACCAAAGGTGATTTATCCTCATTGAATCCTTCTATTTCCTTTTTCTTTGAAACGACCTGTTTCTCTAATTGTTCGATATAGGTATGTGCATTGGCCACATCCTCCATTATTGATTTCATTTTTTCGCTCTGTGAGTCCAATGCTTTCTTTGTGATATTTTCCTCATCCGTAAGTATTTCCATTTTCTCATTCAGAACTTTATTATCCTGATCAAAGACCTTTGTTAATTCTGCATCCTCCAATTCAAGATGCTCAAAAGCATTTTCACATGATTCTAGAAGACTCTTCAAACGCACCATTCTACTTGAGATATCATTAATTTCATCATTGTGTAGTTTTTTCTGTGGTTTTAATTCTTTGATAAGCATTGCATGGTGTTCAAGATCATGTATCATCTCGATTGTTTCTCTAACATACTTCAAAAGATCGATCTCCTTTTGACGGTCATTGACCTTGCGAGTCATTTCTTTTTCATGAACATCGATTTCTTTTCTTAGAGATGTGAGAGATTTTTTATTTTCTCTTATGGACCTTTTGGATTGCCTAGATTGGTTCTGTATTTGTTTACTCTTATCAAGAAGGTCACTTTGAGATTCATTTATTTTTATTATTGAAGCTGTAAGATTCTTTAAATGAATCAAATTGTCGGGCGCCTCAATCACTAGGGTAAGTATTTTTAATAATTTTTCCCTTATCTCTAGCCCACCATCACCATCGATTATCGTTTCAGGGTCTGTATCAATATCACCTGAAATAATGGAAGAGAATGAATCTTTTATCTCGTCTATTCGCTTTGTATTCTGAGTAAGGAGATAACCAGAGCGCTGTAAGGTGTTAAGGTCATCTTTTGTAAGATTCTCTATTGATTTCATATGTTCAAGGAAAGAGCGTTTGAATGTATTGGCAGTCGCTTGAATTGAATCCTTCAGATATTCAAAAACTGAAAGTTCATCTTGACCATTTTCTATCTTTTGATTGATATGGTAGAAAGATTCCTCAAGTTTCAATATGGTAGTCTCTAGATCATCAATTTCTTGCTCAAGGTTTTCCCTGTCATCTCCTAGTTTTGCTCGTGAGCGTGCAGCATTTTTTACCCTAGACTGGTACTTGCCCTTTCTCTCTTGCCTTTCCTTATCCCCTTTATTCTTGGAGCGGTCTGATTCATATTCTAGTTCAGAAATTGTATTTCCAATCTCTTCATGCTCTTTATACCTATCAATGAGTATGTCACTTTGTTCTTCGAGTAGAGTAGTTACAGAGTTCAGATCTGACTTTAGATCTTCTTGGCCAGAGACATACTCTTCCTTGATCTGCTTAAATTCTTTTGAAGCGCTAATGAGTTTTTGATTTGCGGATTCTATTGATTTTAATTTTGAGTCTTTTTCAATCTCTAATCTTGTGAGGCGATATTTAGCACTTTCCGGACTTTGCGCAGATTCGATCGCTTTTTCATGTTCAACGATCTTCTTTTTGATGGATTGTAATTGAGAGGAAGCAGTTTCTTTCTTTTTAAATATTCCATTGGTTTTTATTCGTTCTAGTAATGGACCTTTATCTTGATTGGAGTCTTGTAGATATGCTGAATTATATTCTGATAAATTATTAACCTTCATTCTAAGGCTATCACTTAGAGATCTATCAAGATTTTTTATATGACTTCCCACACCACATATGAAAATTTGATTAATGACCTGTTCTGCAAATCCATCCTGTAAAAGAATTTTTTCGAAATAATATATGGATTCTTTTAAATCATCAATGAAACTGCTGTAGAGATGTTCAATGATCGACCTTGCCTTTTTCACAGGAATACCATCTTGAATCGTAGATTCTGAATTTTCTTTTCCTAGGCCAAAATGAGACAAAAAATGAAGTGCGTTATCCATCGCCTCTTCTTTGCTTGCATTTACAAGTGTCATTTCCATCAATGCATCAGCGAAGTAATTCAGCCCTCTATTGAATTCCTTGGACTCAAATAATTGACCTTCTTTTGAAAACACAACATGTGTCTTTTTCCTATCTATATATATAAGGAGTGAATATTCATCATTTTGATCCAAATTATAATATGTGTAGATATTATTTAATATTTGTGGAATGGAAGTGTTGTAGCGTGGTTGAAGGCCAGACTCGATCAATTCTGAATAATCCCTTTTGATCTGGTCTTTTTTATTGGAGATGAGTACTGTAGCATTTTTTTCCAGTGTTGGATAGGATATGTAATCAAAGATGCTATGATCTAGATTAAGATCATATGTATTGTTGAGAGTATTAATAAGATCCATATTAAAGAGTCTTTGGTTTTTCCCTTTAGCGGATACATAGGTCATCTCATATTGATAATTATCTGAGTGGATGGCTAGATAAATTTTCTTTTTTTGATTTTCTTTATTGAATTGATTGGAAACATTGATAATGAGATCAGTTAAAGTATTTATCTGATATTCTTTGACCTTGAAGGGTAATACATAGTTGTTGATTCGCTCTATCTCAAAACAATCACCTTTTAGTCTACATAATAAAAACGTGACGCAATCGCCTGTATGAACAAAGGTCATGGCTTTTGTTACGCCATTAAGCCTTAATAGAAAATTTTTATATTTAATGGATTTTGGCTTATTATTTTTACCAAGGTTTCTTTTATTATCTATATTGATTTTTTTTATGTCATCAAATCTTCTATCTAAAGTATTTCGTCTTGTGAGATTTTCTCTTTGATCTTTTGTAGTTCTACGATTTGTATTTAACCGATTATCTTTCCCTTTGAATTTTTTGTTTGATTTTCTTCGGTTTGAATTCAGACGTCTCTCATTGTCCCTTCTTTCATTCTTTCTTCTTCTTTCATTTATTTTTCTTTGAATAGGTTCAAATAATCTTTCATTCTTTATTTCATTTTCTTGTGATGGGAAAGATTTTGAGGATTTAGGGTGTTTAATTTCTATTTCATTAGGATTTTCTATATTTTCAGATCTAGGAGAAATGATGAATTTTTTTGCAGTGGGAAGGAATAATTTTTTTTCAATTCCTTTTACCATATCTGTAGATGTAACAAATAAAATATCAAGATTTAAAAGTTTCGTAATGTGGTAATAGATTTTTTCTTTTGGAAATGAAATAGAATTTGCGATCTCACCGGCGCTTTTAGGTACATCATTAAAACACTCGATCAAACGTTTCGTAAAAGGTTTTTTTAAAACCTTGATTACATTCAAATCAGAAACTTGAATGGATTCTTTTTGTTGCTTAATCATTTTGACCTGATCTAGCTAAAAGGATATAGGTAGGGTGCTGTTCTTGAATGAAGAACGCACAATGGTATTGCGACCAGTATATAAATTGACTCCACATCATTTATTACCTCGGGAAAAGTAATTTGTTAAATTTATTTCATAAACAGGATAGATTCCAAGAAATGTTTCAATTTACAATGTTTAATATTTTTTTAATTTTTTAATTATTATAGATCTGTTGAATTCTAAATTATGTGGATTAACATTATATATTTTATCATTGTATTTTGGGTTGTAAATATTTTTTTTATTTAAAAAAATCTATGTGAATAATATTTTAATTAAATATTACAGATTTATATATGTTCTAATTATATAAAATGAAAAAGGGTTTTATCGTCGTGAAAATGATTATGTTTTCAAAAAATTAATTACAAAATAAATTTTCTTTCTATGAATTAAACGGATAAATATTTTTTTAAATTTATAATTAATGAAAACAAAATTAGTATTACAACATTTAGTATTTTTATAATTTTAAAATATTACCATGATAATTTTTATAAATTTTATATCCTTTTCAAAAAAAAAAATTTAATTATAATTCTTTTTCTTCCTTTTCTTGAATCAGATCTAAGTATTCATTTTCTAAATCTTTTATAGAGTCCAAGATTTTTTGTAATACAAGTGCATCACTCATGTTTTTTGGATCAAGTATATCTAAATTCAATTTTTTCATTTCTTCTTCAATAGCCAAAAATCTTTTGTTTATCCAGGCAAGCCTATTCTTTATTTTTTTTTGTTCTTGATAATCATTTTTTTTATTTAACTCACTTTTTAAAACCGTCTTTACTGCATTATTCTGAATCAATGAATTTTTTTTCCATTCATAGTATTCATAATTCCCTTGATAAGTATTTACCGTTCCTCTTTCAATCTCACATGTCATGTTTGTAACCTTATTCAGAAAATGTCTATCATGGGAGATACAGACAATTGAACCTTTATATTTAGCCAATGCCATCTCTATTATTGTTCTACTGGTCATATCCAAATGATTTGTCGGTTCATCTAAAAATAATATATTCACAGGCAACACCAGCATTTTTGCCAAAGCAAGCCTCGCCCTTTCACCTCCAGATAATACGGATACATATTTTGTTATTTCTTCACCTGAAAATAAAAAACTACCAAGATAGGTCCTGATCTCATTTTCTGTCCACCCACTTGATATTCTACTTATTGTTTCATACACCGTATCCTTTGGTTCTAAGGTCTCTAATTGATGTTGCGCGTAATAACCTACTTTTATTTCTGGTCCATAAACTACTGAACCTTTCGTTGGTTTTTCTTTCCCCGATAATAATTTCATGAGGGTTGACTTACCTGCACCATTCACACCTACTAACCCTATTTTGAATCCTCTTTCTACGATAAAATCCAGATGATCAAAAACTTTTACATCTCCATAATCTTTTTTCACACCTATGCAAGATACTATCTTCAATGGGGATCTTTCAGTTTGCGGGATATTGAGTACAAATGAAATATTATCTTCTGATGGCATTTCAAGTTTTTCCATTTTATCTAATCTTTTTATTCTACTCTGTACCTGCGTAGCCTTTGTATTCTTATATCTAAAACGTTCTATGAATCGTTCTGTATCCTTTATCTCCTTTTGTTGGTTTTTATATGCGTTTCGTTGTTGCTGTACCTCTAGATCTTTACTTTTAACAAATTCAGAATAATTTCCATGAAACAAGCGCACTCTCTTTAAATCAATCTCTATGATAGTATTAATTGAACGATCTAAAAATGTGCGATCATGGCTTATCACTACCATGCCACCCTTCCATTCACTTAAGAATTTTTCAAGCCATATGGTCGCGTCAAGGTCCAAATGATTTGTTGGTTCATCTAAAAACAAAATATCAGGTTTTTGTAAAAGAATGGAAGCAAGTGCGA
>CAYZJY010000042.1:4382-15894 GCA_964478995.1 uncultured bacterium | reverse complement strand
CCTTTTTCACTTCCTGCACCAATTTCAACAAGGTGTTGGTAGGATACCTTGGCATTTATTCCAAAAGATTGAGTCTTAGATATGAGCGCACTATAAGAAAGAGAAAAGGCCGTCATGTAACTAGTGAACGTACCTAATTCATCTCCTGTTTCACTTGTTCTTATTTGTTCACCAAGATTTAAAAATATCAAATGACCACCTACGGTTCCGAGAGTTGGATATTTCTTTCTATAGGCAAGGAATTCATAATAGAGGTCATCAGCAAGACCAGGTAACCAATTGACATGCATCATTGCCAACTCTCTACCATCTAAGAAACCAAGCCCGGCAGGATTCCAGTAACTTGCATAGGCATCATTTGCAACAGCGGTCTGTGCTTCACCCATTCCGCCTGCCCTTGCTCCTGGTGCTATGAGTAAAAATATTGCTCCAGCCTCACTCTGTGCAAGAACTGGATTCATCAGGGCTATCATTATTGATAGCGCAATCCCCGAACGCTTCATTGAACGTCTCCTAAGTATTAATTAATATATGGTATTGCCCCTCTGGGACAAGTTAATAGCGTTTAAGGTATTGGATTGCTCCTGTATTAATTGTCTGAAATATATCTTTTGAAACCTTTCATAATCAAGTAATCATTGGTAGAGTTATTTCTCTTCAATTTTTAGAATAAACTCAAGGTTAGAAATGGTAAATACGTGATCAATCCTACTGCAAAAAGTTTTATGATGAAGAATGGCAGCGTCGCTTGGTATATCTTTGGCATGTCCTCATTGAATCTATAGGCAGAAAGAAATAGGTTCATTCCTACTGGAGGTGTTAAAAAACCTAACTCTAGGTTTGCGATGAATATGATCGCCAAATGAACAGGTTCTATCCCAAAGTGGGTTCCTAAAGGTGCAATAAGAGGTACAATGACGATAATCGCCGAAAATATATCCATCAAACATCCAACCAGTAATAAAAATAAATTTAATAATAATAAGAACATGTACTTATTGGCTATGGCTTCTTTAGCCCAAGAAAGAATGATCATTGGGACCTGTGCATCAACCAAATAACTTGTCAAACCCATTGCAACACCTAAGATGATCAAAACTCCCCCTATCAGAGCAGCACATTCTACCACTATGCTAGACAGATCACGTATCTTGATATCCTTATATACAAGAACCTCGATCAAAAATACATAGATGACAGTTATTGCTGCTGTCTCGACAAGAGTGGTAAAACCACCAAATACACCGAGCAATATCAATATAGGCATAAAGAGTTCCCACTTAGTATCCCAAGATATCTTTAGTGCATCTTTTAAAATAAATCTTTTTAATTCGATGTTGTTCATCCTACCTTGATAAACAGACCAAGATGAGATCAAAATGATTAGCAAAAATCCAGGTATCAGACCTGCAATAAAAACATCCTTAACTGAGACACCTGCTGTAACACCGTAAATGATCAATGGTAGGCTAGGTGGGAATAATAGTCCAATAGACCCAGAAACCGTAATGAGACCTAAGGAGAATGAACGACTGTAACCATCTTTCAGAAGCATGGGAAGTAATAATCCACCCAATGCCAGAATGGTAACCCCCGATCCGCCTGTCAACGCAGTGAAAAAACCACATAATAGTACAATTACGACGGGTGTTCCTCCAGGAATCCAACCAAACAATGCTCTAAAAACATTGACCAACCTTTCAGATGCTCGACTTTCAGCAAGTAAATAACCAGCCAATGTAAAAAGAGGTATCGTTGGTAGTGTTGGTGAAACAACGATCCTATAGGCTTCAGCTGGAATTGCAGATATTGGTGTGTATTCTGACCAAAACATCAGTATGGCAAGGCCGCCCAAACCAACAAAAATAGGAGCACCATTGAATATTGCTACCATAATTACGAAAACACCAATGTATACGAGTGGTAAAACATCAAACATCCATCCAGTAAAACTATTTAGTGATAATAACAATCCAACAAATATCAGACTCATACGATGGAGATGTTTTTGATAACTATTGAAATAAATAAAAACCGCCATTATTCCAAAACCAATGGGCATGATGGCCTGTGCAAACCAACGAGGAATATAAGGCGCTATGTCAATCGGATATTCCATTTCCACCTTGACCAACTCCCAACTCCCCAACGCCAAAGAAATGAGCACTAGGAAAGTTGTGACCTTAGCAAACCATTTTCCTAGGCTAAGGCCCGCTTCCTTCTGAAAAATGGAGTCTCGGGTCAGAGCCAATAATTTATTCCGTCTAGTTGCAATGACCGCACCCAAAAACCCGATCCATAGTGTAAAATGTTGGACAAGTACCTGAGACGCAGGTATGCTATTAATATTAAAAAATCGAGTGAAGATCTCGATAAATGGAAGCATCGTCATGCATAAAAAAACTACTAAAGCGAGTGTCTCTTCACCCACTCCATTGATCGGAAAACGATTTGAATTAGAGTTTTTGCCCATCAGGCAACTAATTATCAGTTAATCTTATGACGGTATCATATATGCTTTCTGGAATGATGTTCCCTCTTAAATATTCACTGACACGATCTACCTCTGCTTGCCACAATTTCATTTCATTTTCATTTATTGCATGTATTGTAAGACCATATTGTTGCATTGCTTCAATGGCCTGATGTTCAGCCTTCCGATTTGTATCCATGTATTTAGATTGGATGGAATGCGTGATCTCCATCAGATCAGCATGGTATTTTTTTGGTATGCGGTCCCATGTCTTGAGATCGACAACTATCCCGGCCATCAGAACTCCCCATTTCAAATCTGACATATGTTTCGCAATTCCAAATGATTGCTGTGCTAGTGCATAAATTGGCGGCATTGGGATTGTATTGATGAGGCCAGTCTGCAGACCTGATAAGATATCCGTAGTAGCCAAAGCAATGGGATTATATCCTGCCTTTTTCCATACTTGTTCCCATTTGAAGTCTCCTGCCCAAGTAAAGAATTTTCTCTTTTTTAGATCAGCAGGAATTTTTATGGGTTCAACTGAGAACCAGTATACCCAAGTCAATTCACCAAGATAAAGTAATTTAAATCCATTTTCCTCTAATTTGGACTCAAATTGCGGTAAAAGCGCTTCAGTCACCGCTTGTACATCATCAGAGTCTTGATAGACCAAGGGCACAAAATATCCAGAAAATTCAGATACGATCTCCGATAGTCCTTCAGCTGTCATTCCTGCTGCATGTATCTGCCCTATTCTCATCTTACGAACCATATCTCGCTCATCACCTAGAATACCACCAGGATAGATCCTTAGTCTAACCTTACCCTTGGTAGCATCTTTCCATTCTTGCCCCATTTCTAATAACATTCCATGCCAATCCGTTCCTTCCGGTGCTAAAGTTGCCATCTTAACAACAATGTTTCTTGCGGGGGAAAAAGAAAAAAACAATAAAAGGATTACAACTACCTTATTCATTCTAAAAAATACTCATTTGTTTTTGATAATAACCATTTTGCTCTACTCTTAGCTACTAGATTACCCATTTCATAATCACTATTTCGTATTACATCCATTTCCATTACGTAATTTAGTTTATCTACAAAATCTTTTCTCTCCTGAAATATCTTATGAATGGATTCAGCGTAAGTCAGGTATGGACCAGCATCCATCCCATTAGAATATGAGATCGCTTTATTAAAATAGAAATCAACACTGTCACGTAACATTTCTTCACTCAAATCTGATCTTGAAGTCGTAAAACTCATCATTGCTGAATATAGCGATCCATTATTCCATTCAGGATAAATTTTTATGCATTTATTTAACAATCTTCCAACATAAGGTAGATGGATCAATTCAAATGGATTTCCTCTACTAGAACTAACTGCTCCGCCAATTGATGCTGCCAACCAATACATGTCACTTACATCTTCTTTATTAAAATTAATAACGACATCTTTTTGTAGCCAATCGTTGAATTTTGGATATTTTTCAAGCATAACTAGCATACCTAGGTCTTTTGCTTCGTTAAAAATATTATTTGCTTTTTTATATTGCTCTAACGCCTCAAGATAATCATCTTCTATTAACCTATCCGCTTGCTCCATGATGATCCCAAATCCATATTCAACCTTGGTTCTAAGAATAGCACGCTTACCATATATTGATTTGGAATCATTACCTTCCAATTTTTTAATTTTTCTTTCAAAATAAATGGATACGAGTTTTGGTTTTTCAAGTAATATGGCCTTCGGCACACATGAAAAGAAAATTAAGAAAACTAATAATGCAATTGGCCTATGGTATATCACAAAAAACTATAGGAACATTAGTGTTGGTATATAGGATAATTTTTGCAGAGATCATTGACCTCTTTGAGAATACTAGAGCACAATTCCTCATTCTCTGGCTCTGAGATCGCTTTATCCATCCAATTGACAACCTGCCGCATCTCCGATTCACCCATTCCCCGGGTTGTAATTGCAGGAGTACCTACTCTAATTCCACTTGTCACAAAAGGGCTCTTTGTATCAAAAGGTACCATATTCTTGTTTAAAGTAATTCCTGCCTTTCCCAAGATAGTTTCAGCACGTTTTCCTGTTATGTTCTTATTTGTTAGATCAATGAGTAAAACATGGGTATCAGTACCACCTGAGACTAGTTCATAACCCAGTTTAAGAAATTCATCAGCCATGGCTTTTGCATTATTCACAATGGACTTGCTATACTGTTTGAATTCTGGTCTAAGGGCTTCTCCAAAGGCTACGGCTTTTGCTGCGATTATATGCATCAATGGTCCTCCTTGGATACCTGGCATCACAGTGGAATCAATGAGTTCAGAGACCATTTTCACTCGTCCTGATTTTGGCGCTACCTTACCCCAAGGGTTTTCAAAATCTTTTCCCATCATGATAATGCCACCTCTAGGTCCTCTCAAAGTTTTATGGGTAGTACTAGTAACAACATCACAATATTTCATTGGAGATGGATGAACACCTGATGCCACTAGGCCACTTGGATGTGCAATATCTGCCATCAAAAAAGCACCTATTGAATCAGCAACTTCTCTAAATTCTTCAAACTCAATAAATCTAGGATATGCACTCCCACCACATATGATCATTTTAGGCTTATGCTCTAATGCTAGGGTCTTGATCTCTTCAAAATCGACTCGCCCCGTATCTCTAGACACATGATAGGAAATGGATTGGTATAATTGGCCAGAGAAATTTACCATGCTACCATGAGTAAGGTGTCCACCATGGGCAAGATCAAGCCCCATTATTGTATCACCTGGCTGAAGAAATGTCATGAAAACGGCCATATTGGCCTGCGAACCAGAATGAGGCTGCACATTGACATAATCTGCACCAAATAGTGCTTTAAGACGGTCACGGGCCATGTCCTCTGCCTCATCAACAACCTCACAGCCACCATAATAACGCTTACCGGGATAACCTTCAGCATATTTATTGGTCATTACGCCGCCTGCCATTTCCATTACAGCCTTACTAGTAAAATTTTCCGAAGCAATCAATTCTAATGTAGATTCTTCTCTAATTGCCTCTCTTTCTAGAATATGAAATAGTTCAGGGTCACTGTGTTCCAGATTGCACATTTTTACTTCCAGCCGTCCTCCGCCTTTAGTGATTCCGTAACCCAATCATAGTCTGAGGTAGTTACAGATATGCTACGATTCCTTTTAACCTTGTCTTCTGCCATAAACCACTGTGCTTTTCCATAAAGGATATCTTTCTCATTTTCCTTTAACCAATTGCTTTTTGAAAAACCTCTATAACCTTTTTTCTCGGCTTTGACAAAATAATCATAGGCAAGTTTTGCAACTAATCGATCATCATTGGTAAAAGGATTTTGACGGAAATTATCCCAACCATAATAGTAGACCTTTCCCTTTTGGCCTAATCCTCCACCAGTCTTATTATCAAGACTGACAGCCTTGTCTGCCCATTTTATAGCCTGCCTATAATCATCATTTTCAAGATATATGTCAGATATGTCAATTGCAATGCGGCCATCCCTTGGATCGATCTTAAATAGTTCCTCATAAGCTTCTGCTGCTGCTCCTAGATCGTCTACTTGTTTATTAGCCTCTGCTAATTTTCTATAGGCTAGTTTGCTACTGGGATCTTGGCGTATCAACTCATTTAATATTGGGATTGCATCCTCATATTGATCTGCCTGGGTCAATCTCTCTGCATAATCCAACCCATAACTTAGATTACCAAGATTATCTTCATACCTTTTTCTATAGACATCTAAAGGGTCTCTGCCACTACTTTCAAAGGCCATTGCCAACTCACTTTGAGCAATCTCATTACCTTCATCCAAATCGAGTATTTTTTCTAAAATGAAGATCTGATCATCATATCGTTCATTATCTTTATATAACTTGGATAGTTCATTCATGACAGTGATATCTGCTGGAGCCATTTCTACTAATCGCTCATATTCAATTATCTCTTGGTCATTCTTACCCTGTTTCTTATAGGAATAAGCTAATCTTTTCCTTAGTTCAACATTATCAGGCAATTTTTGCAAACCATCTAGTAGTATGTATTCTGAACTATCAAACTTTCCCATCTGTTCATATGCAATGGCGTAATATTGATAGATCTCTTGAGGTGGTGCAAAATTGGGGTTCCATTCATCACAATCAAGAGTTGTTATTTCTTCATATATCTTTACAGTCTGCTTCCAATCCCTATTTCTATAATACTCTGCAGCGCTACTCATTAAACGAGGACATCTTACTTTTCTAAGTGAATCTAATCTTTTCTTATCTTCAGCAGAAGAAGTTCCAGTATCTGATGGAGGAACACACATCATTAAGGTCATTATTCCTGACAATATCGATATTAATTTGACATGTCTCATATTTATTTTTGTCTCCTTTTAACGAACCAAAGATCAGCTATGCTGACACCGATTTGTATCTGTTGTATCAATTCTTTTTCTGAGATATCTGAATATTCCCTATTTCCAAAGTAATAACTCAAATCGACTTGATTTCCTATGGGTTTGAACTTAAAACCAACACCAAATGAAAAGCCTAATTCAGTTATCTCATCATCAATTTTGAGCAAATGTTTATAGTAGGTTACCCCACCTTTTAAATTGAATTTATCAATAAATCTAAGGGAAAAGTTTCCTGGATAATGTAAAAGGGATACCTTAAATGAATTCGTACTATTTATCCAATTGGGTATTGGAAACTGAAGGAATGGATTTTCATTTCTAGCATTATCATTCATGCTGCCTAGTTCCATGGCAAATGCCGTCCTGTCCTTTAAGAATTTGTGAAGACCTATCTTGAATCCTGTTGGATCATGAAGGTTCTTTTCCCTTAACTCTGGTGTTGTATTAATACTATCAGGGAATGGAAAATCATAATAAGGTGGGTTATAATCATGATATCCGTTACCATTCACATCATCAAAAAGGTGTTTTTTCTCAATTGCAGTTTCTAGTGGTTTTATCGTAAAAGTGTATTTACCATAGAATTGTAGGTCTTTGAATAAGGATAGACCAATGTATAGATCATTAGTTATGCCATTATATCTAATTCTGGAACTTTGTACTACCGGATTACCTCCAAAAAATATTGATTCATTTTGCCGTGAGGAACCAAAAAGAATATTGTAGTTAAATCCTAAGGATAATCTGTCATTGAATTTATATGAAGTACCGACCTTGAATGACAATACACCTCCTGACCTATCAAAGGACCGAGCATACGCATAAGTCGAGTCGTATGCCTCAAATGATAATGTATCTTGGTCAATTAGATTGACCCTTTGATCTAAATATGGAGATAAAGAAAATCCAATAGACGACCTTGATTTTATAGGCACGACCCAACTTGCATTTGATAGACTTGAATAACCATTTGACAAAGAGGATGATTTGATCGAATTCTCATTACCACTATAGGCTAATGATAGGTAAGCGAACTTAAGATTATGCCAAGTCGAAGGATTACTTAGTGAAACATCACTTTGAAATGAAGGAGTTAATTCCGTTATGCCATCCATGGCATTATTTAAACCCTGATAATGGTAGAAATGACCTACCCCAAGCGCATTCATCCTACCCTGCGAAAAACAAAAGGATAAAAACAAAAGGATAAATGATACTTTTTTAATTGGTAACATAAATTATTTCTAGTCTTGCGCTTGTCATGGACTCACCTGTATCAAACCAGATCGTCTCAAATGGATCATTTTTCTCATTTGAAATCAGTTTAAATCCTAGATTAGTGACATTTCCCAGGCTGATATTTTGCATTATTTCCTTTACTGACAATATGCACTTTCCACCTTCAGTATCTGTAGATACTCTATATGGATATCCCATTGCCTCATAAGGATCAAATTCATATACAAAATTACTATCCAGTGCCAAACTATCATTATGTATTGGATCAAGAATAACATTGTATATTTGATCAGTAATAGTTGTATCATAGTTCAAGATCAATTCAGCAGAACGAATGACAGAACCTACTGGCAAGGAATCCTCCGTCAATGGTATGTTGATAATTGACCGTAAGCCCTTTCCATTGCTCAAACCTACCACATCCTGGGAAAGAGATATCTCACCAGGCTCAATAATCGATAGATCACCATTCGAATAGACAATTCCTGATGTGTCTTCTATGATCGTTGAATCCCCTGAATCATATGTCCGCCTAAAATACATAACTATTTTGGGATCCCTTTCACCAGTCGTCGCTTCCTCACTGAAGAGTTCTATGAAATTTGAATCGCTATTCGCAAACTGCATAGCGAATGACCTCACAAGATCAGGCTTGGACCAAACTTGGTTGGAGTCAAGAGTATCTGCCAGAACAGTTAATAAAGTGTCAATGTCCCACACCAATTCAGTAAAAAGATAATCACCATATAAATCACTACTGGTATCAGATTCACTATTGGTTCTTAGATTTGGTTGCCCCAGATCCTGCCATTCCAAATTTGAGAAACCTGAAAAATCAAGATAGGTACTTGAATTTTCATCAAACTGAGAGTCTGGAAGAAAAAATAGATTTGGAGTAGAGCCTATGGATAATAGACTATCCTTTGAATAGGTTATAAAACGAAGACTATCCACCACAATCGTGGTGTCAAAAGGAAAACTCCAATAAAGTGAATTAGCAATTTCAATAAATGAGACCGGTATGTTCAAACCATTCTTAGTTCCAAGATATAAACTCTCATTTGTACCAAGATTTGGAGCGACACTATAGTTTTGCGCACTAACATTATCAATAGTAAGGGTTTTTATGGTTAGTCCGCTATGATCTAAGTTAGAGACCAAGGGATCTTCTGAACAATTATAAATAAAAAGAGCAAATAAAATAGGATTGAGGAGCCTCAGAATTGGAATTCGCATTTTCATATTAAAATGATTATATGAGAACTCAATCAGGAAGGTTGTTTAATATTTGGTCCATTTCATCTGCAATCATT
Source organism: uncultured bacterium (assembly GCA_964478995.1). Classification (GTDB taxonomy): domain Bacteria; phylum Fidelibacterota; class Marinisomatia; order Marinisomatales; family UBA1611; genus NZWG01. The sequence goes on along the minus strand of CAYZJY010000042.1, from coordinate 6,428 downwards.
TGGTAGTCAGGTGTTTCATCATCTGACCAATTTATTACAGATACTTTTTTCTTATTTGCCGCAATTCCGGGTTGTTTTAATAATTTTTTTGAAATGACATCCGATGGTTTATCAAAAACAATGATAGCATCTGCTTGAAAGGCACCTACATCAAATACATTAAGTTTATTTCCTTTCAAGGAGTCGTCAACTGGAACTTCAGCCAATTCTAAATCTTTTCTTGAAATATCAGCATATTCATTAAGATCATGTACAACCATTACGGTCTTGATATTTACATAAAAATCATTTATCCCTTCAAAATGTTTTTTGAAAATTCCAGGAACCATGGCGCTTTGCCAGCCATTACAAATAAATACATCCGGGGACCAGAACAAGTGAGGAAGTGTACTTAGAACTGCTTTAGCAAAGTATCCATAGCGTTCTCCATTATCAGCAAGAACTCGTCCATTTTTTGATTTATATACAAGATTAGAAAGAGGCTTAAACCAATGACTATCTTCAAGAAAATAAACCTGAACTCTTGTTTTGGGTATAAATGCACTTTTAGCACTAGCAACCTTAGTCTGCCCATTAAATTCAAATGGGATTTCTCTAAGCCTTATTACCTCTCTTAGAATATATTTTCTCTCACTTACATATCCATACTTAGGTATGATTGTCCTTATGTCATGTCCTTTTTCTTGAAGGGCAAGCGGAACTCTAGTTGAGAATTCAGCCAATGGTGTGACATTGGCAAACGGAACGATCTCAGTGGTGAGATAATATAATTTTTTAGACATTAATAAATATTAAAGGTTAATTAACAGATAATTGTTTTAGGGCTTCTTTGGCCTTTGGGTAATATTCACTTCCTGGAAAATAATCAACAAGCCGTTGGAATTCTTCCCTAGCTTTATCAACATTGCCTATGCTTTGATATGCAAGACCTATTTTCAACTGGGCATCATCATCTTTATCTGTCCCAGCATAAGTGAAAACTTTTTCAAATTCGATTATTGCTCTTTTAAAATCTTTCTGAGAATAAAAACATTCTGCAAGCCAATATTGGCTATTATCTGCTAGATCATTTGTAGCATCAGATGATACTAGTTTTTCAAAACCTGATATCGCTTCAGAAAAATTTTGATTCTGGAAATGACCAAGACTAGCCATGTATGTTTTCTTATATTCTGCTGAATTAAACCTTGGCTCTGAAGATATGGGCTCACCTGACTTCAACTTTGCCATCTCATTATAACTATTTGCCAATGTAACGATCTTATTTTCAACAAGTACCAGTTTATTGAAGATCTCTAATGCCGTACTATCCATGTATTTTGATTGATTTTCCAAATTTGCTATTTTGTTACTAAGGGTATTTATCCTTTTTAATATTACTAGAGTAATAGAATCCTGTTGTGCTTTACTTTTCACTGCTTGTTTAAATGCTGACATTAATTCAGGTAATAAGATCTGGTTATCTAGTTCAAGAGAATCCACCATGACCCTTACACGATCTATCTTAGCGTTAAGTCTTTTTAGTTCTCTTTTTGGATCCTTGTTTTGACCATGGATGGTTGAAAACAAGATGAATACCATTGAAATTATTGTTATGGATAGATATTTGATGCGATTTGGCATTATTTTAGCCCTTTTGTTTCGGCAAATCGGTGATGAATTTACCTTTTACTAGAGTTCCTTCAAATAAGTTTATCAATCTGCATAATTCACGCTCAGGTTTATGACCAGCCCTACCATCAAGTAACTAGAAATTAAAAATGAACCTCCTGCAGATATAAAGGGAAATGGCAGTCCTTTTACAGGTATGAGTCCTACTGTCATTGCGGTATTAACGAATACATGTGCAAGGAGGATTGACCCAATGCCTATTAATGCTAGACTAGAAAATCTATCTTTGGATAAAAATGCCCTTTTCAATATTTGAATAATAAAGTAGGCCGACACAGACAAAACAAGTGCAATCATGACAAAACCCATTTCTTCTCCAATTACAGATAAAATAAAATCTGATTCTTGGACAGGAAGAAACTTCAAATGTGTTTG
>CAYZJY010000042.1:0-4372 GCA_964478995.1 uncultured bacterium | reverse complement strand
TCCCTCACCCCATCCCTTACCGATCAATCCCCCAGACCCTATCGCGGTCTTACTCTGGATAACTTGATAAGCTACACCCAAAGGGTCTTTCTCTGGATTTAAAAATGAAATAATCCTACCTTGTTGATATTGGGAAAGCGAATTCCATGCAAATGGAGAGATCAGACCAAGAAAGATATTGCCAAAGAATAACATTATGGACATAAAAAGAGTTTGTCTTGCTAGAATGATAACGGTACCTAAAATCAAGGCCCAAATAGTAAAAGACAAGGTTTGAAATGCAGTTAACATACTAAAAATAGGCGCAATGATCAGAAAAAGATAAAAAGGTCTCGCTCCAGACCAATACAGCATGGGTAAAACTGGAATTAGCATGACTATGGCAGTGCCGAGGTCTGGTTGTTTCATGATAATGATAGAAGGAAGAAGAACAAATCCAATTGGAATAATTATGGCATTAAATTTTTTCATCTGAATCGTATGATCGGAAAGATATCTTGCTAAGGCTATTGTAGTAAAAACTTTAGCAAATTCACTTGGCTGAATTTTGAAGGGAAGACCAATATCTAGCCAACGGAATGTATTAGCATGCGATTGACCAAAGAATGGCATTATTATTATTACTATTCCAATAAAGTACATTGGATAAGAATATTTATGAATTGAATATCTAGGTAGGAAAATTATCATTAGCAATACAGAAATCGCAGGAATCATTAGGAGAATTTGCTTGTTAAATGGACTATTTAAAAAATCGCCCTGCTGATGACTCGATATGCTATTCAATACTATCAAACCTATGATTGATAAAAAAGCAACAGAACCAACAATGCTAAATGGCAGTTCTTTATAATTCTGAGATCTCACACCAATCATTTTATTACAATTTCCCCAGTATTTGTCATGCGATCAAACACTTTAATAAACACCTCCTTTGCAACTGGCGCAGCAATAACACCTCCAGAGCCTGAATTCTCTAATAGGACTACAATTGATATTTTTTGACCCAAGTATTCCATCCACCCTATGAACCATGCATGGTCTTCTCCATGAGGGTTTTCAGCGGTGCCAGTTTTACCAAATATATTTAAGTTCTTTATGATTGGGTCAGCATTCTTACCTGTGCCTTTTACATTTTTTATTACCTGCCCCATGTCAAATATAATCCTATCCCAATCCTCAGAAGACAGATTTGGCGTTGTAGTGTTTACATTAATGTCAGACATTACAAAATGTGGTCTTTTGGCATTACCTTTTGTTGCTATTAGTTTTGTATAATTATAAACTTGAATTGGGGTTACTAATATCTCACCCTGACCAATGCAAAAATTTAATAACGCACCCTTACTCCAACCGAAACGCCCATAACGTTCATTCATGTATTGCGTTGTTGGAACTATGCCGCTATGTTCCCTTCCAATATCTATACCAGTGATATTCCCAAAGCCAAAATATCTAAAATATTTTGCCAATTTATCTAGATCATAATATTGAATAGTTTTATAAAAATATATATCACAAGATTGCATTATTGCTGATGTTAGGTCAACATTTCCATGGCCGTTTGTATACCAACAACCAAACACCCGATCCCCATACTGATATGACCCATCACATTTCAACATTGAATGCGGGTCGAAATCTTGATTATCCAATAACACAGCCTCTGTTATCATTTTAACAATTGACCCAGGTGGATATAGACCCTGATTAAAACGATTTACAAGAGGCTTGTCAGGGTCTTTAATAACATTATTCCAATCTTCCTCTAGAATACGGCCAGTAAATAGGCCAGGCGGGAAGTCTGGTTTGCTGACAGCACCTAATATCTCACCTGTCTCTGGAATGCCAACGATGATCACACCTTTTTTGCCTACCATTAGACTTTCTAAGACAAATTGGACATCGGCATCTATTGTCGTTATAATATTATTTCCAGGCTCTGGATCCATGGGTGGGAAATCATCCACATGGCCCACCTCTCTACCAAAGGCATCAACTTGATAGAATTGTATTCCGTGAGAGCCTTTTAAATAATCTTCATAACTCTTCTCCAGACCGCTCCATCCAATAATATCACCAAGTTCATAATCAGTTGGGTCTATTAAAGATCCTCGTATGCCTTTATCAACTTCCTTCACATAGCCTAAAATATGAGATGCTCGCACAACTGATGGAAAATATCTTTCTGGAAATTGTTGATAGTAGACCCCTTCGAGATTTAATCTATTCTCCTCTAATCTAGAAATTTGGCTAAAGGTTAGGTCCTTTGCTATACGGGTCGGAATAAACCTGCCACGATAATATTTTTTGTAATTTTTTGCTAAGTTCATGGAATCAAACCCCACAATCTGAGAAATAAACTCAAACGTCTGACCTTTATTTGGCAGTTCTCCAGGAACTGCATTTAATATATATGTAGGAAGGTTATCTACTAAAATTTGTCCTTTTCTATCAAGAATTAAACCTCGAGGTGCTGATGTTGTGACCTTTCTAATTCTATTTGTATTTGCCTTTTGTGAATATTGATCGTGATATAGTATTTGTAACTGAAAAAATCTTGCAATTAAAATGGATATTAATAATAGGGTAATACCAACAGCCAAAAAATACTGCCGACCAGAAGCTATGTTATCTGCTTTTAGCATAATTTATTTTATTTAAGGGATAAATGAACTGTAATATTCCCGCGAATGATAGAGTATAGACAGCAGTTCCAAACCATTTACCCCAAAATAATTGACTATCTATTTCCCATAGATCCTGGTATAGGATACTGCAGTAAATAAAAAATTGAAATAGTAAAATAGCCACCCAAGTAATTGAGAAGTAAAAAGGATTTAATCTTGAATGATTCTCATATAAACTACCTGCCAAATATCCTGTAATCGAATACGACAGTGGCGATAATCCAAAAAAGATTCCACTGCCTGATAGATCTACTAGCAAACCAAATAAAAAACCACTACAAATCCCTACTGTTCTACCATAGGATAAAGACCAATACAATATTAAAATAACACAAAAATCAGGCCTGACCGAATTGATAGATAGTAGATCAGACAAGATTAATTGAACTAGCCATACAAATAAGGCTGAGAAAAGAAGATTACTCCACTTCATTTAATTTCTCTATAATAACAAAAACATATTGAAATGCGCTCATATCATTTGGAAGAGTAACATTAACCATTTTTTGGAAACTACTTCTATCTTCATATACTCCTCCAACTGTACCAACGGGTAAACCAACTGGGTAAATGTCACTAAAACCAGAAGTGACAACTTTATCTCCAATATTAATGATGACATTTTTTTGTACTTCGCGTATTTGTGCTGTATTTCCATTTATGAATCTCATAATTCCCGTTGCTCCACTAGGAAGTATTCTTACACTTAAACGGAAGTTCGTATCAGTAATTAGTTGAACAATGGATGCCTTATCTCCAGCTTCAATAGTCTTCCCAATAACCCCTTTTGGAGTTAGCACTGCTTGATTTTTCTGAATACCATCAACATTACCACCATCTATTACAATTGATAGCAAATTGGGCTGAATCCCTTTATTAACCACCCTAGCAGGCCTTATCATCAATTTGGTCTGTCTTTTAAAATCAAGCATACCAAGTAATTCTTCATTTTCTTTTTGCAGATTCAACATGGATTCAACTTGTAAAGATAATGACAAAGTTTTTTCACGAAGAAGTTGGTTCTCCTCTTCAAGGAACATTAGAGACCTTGCCATTGCCATAGGTGAAGATATGAAAGAGACTACTTCAGATCCTTTCCCTCTGATGGTACCCATCCGGGGATCATCATTATTTAATAATAGAAAGGATGATAGAACTAAAGTAGATAGAAATAGAAAATGATCTTTATGTCTGACGATTGCCAGGTAGATACCGTACATACACTCCTAGAGAAGTACGGCTTCGTACTTTTTTAAATTTTCCAATACCATTCCTGTTCCTTTCACAACCGATAAAAGTGGATCTTCAGAAACATTTACAGGTACATTGGTGCGTTCACGAATAATCTGGTCGATGCCCTTTAATAGACTACCCCCACCTGCTAGAATAATTCCTCTTTCAAGAATATCCGCTGCAAGTTCTGGAGGAGTTTGTTCTAGACATCTTTTTACAGCTTCAACGATCTGGTTTACCGGATCCTTTAAGGCTAAGCGCACTTCATCAGAAGATACTTCTATTGTTTTTGGAATACCTGAAACTAGATCACGTCCCTTCACAGCAATATCAGCAGACTTCATTTTCATTGCTGAACCCACTGTCTTTTTGATCTTTTCACTCATTCCTAAACCAATTTCAAGCTTATGTTCATTTCTAAACCATTGCAATACAGCCTCATCCATTTC
>CAYZJY010000041.1:0-16396 GCA_964478995.1 uncultured bacterium | reverse complement strand
TCAGTCAGACCCGAAAGATGATCCTACTGAAATAACAGACCTAAATATCATTGATCCAAAAGGCCTCACACTCGTGGGGCCTTTTTTGTTTGCATGTGTTCCCATGTTAAAAATTGATAGTTCCAAGAAGATGAAATGCTGAAAAAACCCCTTTTTTTATTGAAATATACCTTTTATTTTAAATTTGCCTAGGACATAGGCGTGTTCTTATATTTCGGAGAGTCATTGTACTCACGAGGTAAGACAAAATTAATAAATAGCTGATTGGCCGTAGGTGCGGTCTGTCAATTGCGGAGTTCAACATGAGGGAAAGTTTAATTATTTCCATTCTAATTCGTGCAACCCATGTCATTCTATGGGGTTGCCTGTCCATGGTCATACTATTACCATCTTCAACTCTCCACGCTCAAGATCCAGATGATGTTGATGACGTAGAGGAGTACTGGGGAGATGATGAGGAATACGATGAGTATGAGGATGATGATGAATACTTAGATGATGATGAGTATGAGGATGACGAAGAGTACGAGGATGACGAAGAGTACGAGGATGACGAAGAGTACGAGGATGATGAAGAGGATGAAGAGGAATTGGCCGATGAGGCAGAGAATCTAGGCTATACGATCGACCTAGCGATGGGGTCACCAAGATTTGTGAATCCTGTCCTAATGTCCTGGAATTCAAATGTAGACCTCAGGGCTAGCGTTGAGTTTCCTGTCCTCATGCAACTCATGGGTGCGAGATTTAGATTTGGTGTCGAGGTTGGGTCGTTTAAGTTTGAGAACGCAAAATATAATGAAGACAATCCTGCGATTCAACTTGGTGAGACCTTCAGTGGGGTTACTGCGATGGGCATAGTCTCATTCCCAGCCGGACCTGGTAAGATAAAATTTGGACTTGGTATGGTAGGCTCCTCAGCGGGCTTTTCGATGGAGGCATCCTATGGCATCCGTATTGGAGGCATGGTTGAACTTAGAGGAGGCATTCGCTCCACGGAGACCCTCATGGCAAAGACATCTGAGTCAGTCGAGTTGGGTAGAGCTGGTTGGATGGATGGTCAAATTGTATTAGGAGTTAACCTTTAATCTTCAAATATCTAATTACTTAGAATGATGAATAAAGATAAATTCAAATTTAATGGAATATTTGCGTTACTATTGCTGAGTGCCAGTGCAATGGCGCAGACCGTAGACTTCATACCTTCAGGTCAGTTATCTAGTTACAGCAAGTATAATATCAATGTCAGTACCGCATCGGGTGTTGATGGGAGTGGTGGATTCTCATTCACAGGTTCATCATTTGCAACGAGTACGAATTATTTTGTTCAGGCCTCTTTTGATGGTGGCTCGACATGGCACTACATTGAGAATGCGAGTGCAACAGATGGTACCTGGATCGGTTCTGGGATGTTCAGGACATCTGCCAGTGGGACCATGCAGATCGCATTTGCCCACACAAGAATGACAGACCTAGCGGCATGGCCTGGTAACGATGGTACGATCAACCTTAGACTGACAACTCAGGATGGTTCAACGCCCTATCCTGGTGCTAGTGGAGAGGCATTCACCCTTGACCTGACACGGCCTAGCATATCGACCAGTAGCATTACCTCCAATAATAGTGATACGGAATGGGCAAAATCTGGCGATGCGATAACGGTTGCTTTTACTACCTCAGAGAATCTAAGCACTGATACGAACTTTGATCCTTCAGGCAATATCTCTGGAGTGGCCGTCACTGCAAGCGGATCTGGCCAGAGTTGGAGCGTTGCAAATACGGTATCCACTCACTCAGAAGGCGCTGCAACATTCAATATTACTTATTATGATGAGAATGAAAATCTAGGTTCATCAGCGTTGACTTCCACAACAGATGGTTCATCTGTGACCATCGACATGACCAGTCCAACGTTAACCACTTCATTGGCATCAAATAATTCAACGACAACCCTTGCAAAGACAAGTGACATAGTAACTTTAACCATTGGTTCAAGTGAGATCCTTCAGGTCGCGCCAACGGTGACCATTGATGGAAACTCAATTACTCCAAATCCTAATACTGCGGCCTCATCCTATTCAGCCGCACGAACGATGCAGTCTGGTGACACGCAGGGCGATGTGGCATTCTTGATATCAAACATCAAGGACAGGGCAGGGAACACGCTTTCGAATCAATCATCCACCAGTGATGGAACGGCTGTCACATTCGATTCCGTAGATCCCACGCTGACCGGTATCACGATCGCATCCAATAATGCACTTAGTAGTGAAAAGGCGAAGCCAGATGATGTGGTCACATTGACCTTCTATACATCCGAAAAGGCACAAACACCAACTGCAACCATCGTTGGTGAGAATGCTGCTGAGGCAAATCCTAGTGGGGACCAATTATCCTGGACGGCAACCAAGACCATGGATACTGAGGATGATAATGGTACGGTGACTTTCACAATAGATTTCTATGACCTTGCTGGAAACCAAGGAACCCAGGCAACTGCGATCCTGTCTGGTAATAACGTGACCTACGATAAGACAGACCCTGGCACGAATTCCATTACGGTAGCCTCAAGTAACTCAACATCGACCCTGGCGACAAGCGGGGACGTCATAACCATTGCAGTGGTAACAGATGAAGACCTCCAGACCGATGATAATAAGAGCCCTTGGGGAATATCAAGTGCGTCCATAGCGGGACAAAACATATCTGCAGCAAACATCAGTTCTACCAATGCCACCAATTGGGAGATCAGTTATACCATGGGAGGTGGAGAGGCTGATGGGGCAGCGAGTTATGCCTTTACTCTTGCAGATGCCTCAGGTAATACAACAGACATATCTTCTGCGGGTAGTGCTGTCACCATTGACAATACCAAGCCCACACTGACACTTGTATCGATCGCATCCAATAACGCAAATGACGCCTATGCAAAAGAAGGAGACGTTATCACTCTGACGATCACCTCTGATGAGGATCTCATTGCGGCACCTACCGTCTTTTTGGCTGGAAGGTCAGCAACAGTTGCTGCAGTTGGTGGTTCTGCAACAGACTATACGGCATCGATCACAACAAATAGTACTGACACTCAGGGTGCAGTAGCGATTTCGATAGCATTCTCTGATCTTACAGGCAATGCTGGAAATGCAGTAACCGCCACGACCAATAGTTCTTCAGTGACCTTTGACCGACAAGTCCCAACATTATCGGCTGTTACAGTGACATCGAACAATGATAATACTGACTATGCCAAGGAAGGCGATATTGTGACCTTGTCATTTACATCATCTGAAAATGTGATAGCATCCCCAGAGGTGTCAATGGACGGGAATGCGGCCACTGTCTCAGGGAGTAATACCTCGTGGGCAGCCTCATATACCATGCAGTCAGGTGATACGGAGGGAGACGTAGACTTTACGATAGATTTTCAAGACATAGCAGGGAATAGTGGTGCTCAGGTTACGTCCCTTACCGATGGAAGCAAGATCGTCTATGATGAAACAACCCCCACAATGCCAACGGTGGACATTTCTTCCAATAATGGTAATGGTCCAACACTTGCAAAGGTTGGGGATGTGATAACCATTGCGGTCACTGCAAGTGAGAACATACAGACGCCAACGATCACGATCGCAGGCAATGCCGCGTCCATCGCATCTGGAAGCAATGGCGAGAAGGTCTATACCGCAACCTATACAATGCAGAGCAGTGACAACACTGGCGTGGTTACCTTTACCGTCGATTTTTCTGACATTGCAAACAATGATGGTACGCAAGTTACTGCGGTTGCCAATGACTCAGATGGGGGAGTTACGTTTGACAAGCAGGCTCCTTCTTTTACCATTGTTACCATTGAATCAGATAATTCCAATGACGCATTGGCCATAGTTAATGATGAGATCACAGTTTCACTTACCTTGGATGAGGATATCAAGGCTAATACACTCCCTACCGTTACGATCAATGGTAATAATGCTACCGTGGACGATGGCACCAAATCATCTACATACTTTGATTTTAAATATTCGATGTCTAGCCCAACGGATGATGCCATAGATGGCGCGTCCATACCCATAAACATCAGTGGTTATACAGATGCTACGGGGAATACTGGTGCCACCGTTACTGCTACAACGGATGGCTCTGCAGTAATCTATGATAATACCCTACCAACTCTAGGTACCGTGACCATAGCCTCTAACAATACGTATGACCATCTCGCAAAAGAGAACGATGTGATCACCCTTACCATTGTATCTGCTGAAGATATTAACCAACCAACCGTATCCATGCTCGGTGCGACAACAAATGTGACCGTCACCGAAGGTGCGACTGCAAGTAATTGGACGGCGACAAAGGCAGTTTCAGGAGGCATTGCTGATGGAACCGCTGCTTTCAATGTCGCTTTTACGGACATTGCAGGAAATAGCGGGGCCGCTGTCACATCCCTTACAGGCGGCGATGCCGTGACAGTGGATAAGAGCGCTCCAACCATTACTACCGCATCCATGGCATCCAATAATGGTAGCGGAGATGAACTGGCCGTACCAGGAAACATCATCACTCTTACCATCGTCTCCAATGAGAACATTGTTGAGCCAACCGTCACAATAGCCACCCAAACAGCAACGGTTGCAATTGGGGCAGATGCACAAAATTGGACCGCGACCTATACCATGACCGAGAATGAATCAAATGGCACCATTCCATTTAGCATTACATTTGCCGATAGTGCTGGAAATGATGGTACAGAGCAGACCGCATTGGTGAATGATGCAGACGGGGACCAGGTCACTTATGACAAGTCACAGCCCGTTTTAAGCAATGTCTCTCTCACAACGGATAATTCTTTCAATGATCTTTACGCAAAGTCAGGAAGCGTCATTAGCCTTTCCTTTGACTCTAATGAGCAGCTACTGAACAGTTCCATTGACATCACGATCAATGGTGTCTCACGGGCACCTTCAAAGTCCCTATCATGGAATGGGACAAAGGAGAGTTGGGTCGCGACCCATACCATGACAGACGCGACCGATGACAATGGCGGTAATGGGGTTTCAATACCTTTCACCATTGACTATGTCGATCTCAATGGATATGCAGGAGAGCAGGTCGTGGCGACATCAGACGGTGACGAGGTGACCTTTGACAAGACAGCCCCGACAATCACGACACTAAGTTACGCATCAAATAATTCCAATCTATCCACAGAGGCAAAAACTAATGATGTGGTCACTGTTTCAATTGTTGGTAGTGAACTATTACAGACACCGGTATTAACCGTCGCAGGTAATGCGGTAGCGGACGAGACGGCCGGAGGGACCAACGCGATCTGGACGGGGACATACCAGATGCAGAACACGGATTCCGATGGGCTGATCGGACTCTCACTTGATTACATGGACTACTCTGGTAACTCTGGCACGACCGCGACTACGACCACGGATGGAACTCAGGTAACATTTGACAGAACTGACCCAACTCTGACAACAGTGACCTTGACCAGTAACAATAATTATAGCAGCAGCATGGCAAGAGTAGGGAGTGTGGTCACCTTGACTGTTGTGGCAGATGAATCTCTCATATCTGATCCAGTATTCACGATCGCTGGAAACAATGTCACTCCTACTGGAGCAAATGCGAATTGGACTGGTTCCTACACCATGCAAGATGGAGACACCGAGGGAAATATTGCATTCAACATAACATTTTTTGATCAAGCGGCCAATGCCGGTGATGCTGTAAGTGCCACGACTGATGGAAGTGCTGTTACTTTTGACAAGACTGCAACTAACCTTAGCAGTCTATCGGTCGATCTGAGCGCGAGCTCTGATACGGGAAATAAGGACAACGATGATCTTACCAATGACACAACACCAACATTCAGCATAACAGGCTTGTCTGGCGTCAATGCCATCGGTGATTCGATCTTCCTTGTTATTGATACGGATACGGTCTCTAGGAAGAAGGTAGACGCAAATTCTGTCACCTTCACATCCACTACCCTGGCAAATCAAGTTCTTCCTTATTCAGCGACCATTGTTAACAGAGATGCCGCTGGAAATCTATCAGACCCAACAACCGCTCTTCCTTTTCGAATAGATACCCAAGCACCAAATACGGGGAACGTATTGAATCTTTTAACAGAGGATGACTCAGGATTTTCAAATACAGATGACATTACAAGTAATACGAGACCAAATCTTGAGGTCTCAGGTCTTGCAGCGGGGCAAGCAGATTCAATTAGGATCTTTTATGATGCGCTGAATGCGAGTCTGAATGATGTAGTGATCGGTGAGTATAGAATGCTAAAAAACCACGGCGATAATCTGCCTCAGTTTGTCATTGACACACTTAGAATTGGCTCTGTACTCGCTGATGATCGTTATACATTCACCTATTTTGTGATCGACTCAGCAGGGAATACCTCAACTGAGAGCGCAGGGATCAATGTTTTCATTGATGCAACAGCACCAGTGACACCTGACGATCTTGATCTTTTTGCTCTCTATGATAAAGGTACATCTAACTCTGATAATTTAACAAATGCTGAAAATATTATTTTCGTTGCTTCAAACGTGTCGAAGGATGATAGTATATATATAAAAAATACGCTCGGTACTGTTGTTGGAAGTGAATTAGTTACGGAAAATTCTGGTTCAAAAAACGTATGGGTAAATGGTGCTGTAACAAGCAATTATTCCCTTTATGCTAAAGATCCGGCTGGAAACACATCGCTCACCTCAGGTGCCTTAACCGTAACCATAGACACAGACGCTCCTGTTGTGACTGGTGTAACAATAGACCTTGATGATGACTCGGACACTGGAGCAGCAAATGATGATGAGATAACCAAAGATAACACACCATCATTTACACTGACAGGATTGACCGCAACGGACTCTGTCTTCCTTTTTGTTGATGGGACACTGGATCAAAAGGATATTGCCACAAGTACAACCCATTCATTTACAACTTCTGCATTGAACGATAACCTGCATGAGATAACGATGAAGGCAAAGGACTATGCTGGCAACCTAAGTGCTTTGACGGATCCCCCCTTGGAAATTCGTGTAGACACCACGCCTTTTACCATTGTCACTGCGCCAGACCTGGTATCAGATTATGATTCAGGAATATCTGATTCAGATGACATCACTAATCTTAGGGAACCAAAAATTAGATTTACCCAATTATCCTCAAAGACCGATTCCATAAGACTTTTTGTGAATGATGGCGTGTCAAATGAATTTGTGGTTGGTGGCACAAAGGACCTTGATGTACTAATAGACACACTGACCATTCCAAATGCTTCTAGATTGGATGAGGGAACCTATGAGCTGACCTATGTTGTGATCGATCCCGCGGGCAATGAATCTGCTGCCAGCGCTGGAACATCGATCAAGATCGACTTCACCAATCCAGATACACCATCAGCACCGGATCTTATCGCGAGTCATGATTCTGGGATATCTGATTCGGATAATTTGACCAATGTTACTACAATGAATTTGGTTTCAACGGGATTCGTTGAAGGTGATTTTGGACTTTTATATGAGAATGATGCAATCAAAGATTCCCTCATTGTCCCGAGTGATGGTTCTCTGACGTACTCAGTTGCGAATGATGCTAACGGAGATTATAGTTATCATGTGGTAGCGATCGACACGGCAGGCAATAGATCTTCCAATACTCTTTCATTAACCATCACAGTTGACCAAGATGCAGAGGACGTGTCCGCCGTGGGCATTGACCTTGATGCTGCATCAGATACAGGTACAAAAGATGACGATAACCTGACCAATGATACGTCTCCAACATTTACCGTAGAAAATCTCATGGTCACAGACTCGGTCTACCTGTTCTTTAATGGGGTACAAAACCAAAGACTAAAGGCCTCAGCGACCACGGAATCAATTACGGGTGACATTTCAGGAGATGATGAATATGCAGTGACGATCAAGTCAAGGGACAACGCGGGTAATCTTTCTGATGCATCACCAGCATTTTCCTTCAGACTCGACACAACTCCACACTCCATGGATGGAGATACGACAAACCTGCTTGCAGGATTTGATAGCGGCTTTTCTTCCCAGGATGACACCACAAATTCAAGAGTACCTCAGTTTGAGGTCAAAGGACTGTCACCTTATCAAGACTCCTTGCACCTTTATATCCAGTCTGGCATCACAAATGCATTGGTCATGAGGACCGTTAATGGCTACAATAAGACAAAGGACACTCTCTCTGTACCTGATGATAAAAAATTAGACCCAGGTGAATTTCTCGTTACATATGTCGTCATTGATTCAGCAGGGAATTATACCGATCCAAGTGCACCAGTGACCATCATCGTTGATACACTTGCACCTAATGTTCTAGGACTACCAGACTTGGAAAATAGTACTGATAAGGGTGAATCAATCCAGGATAATAGAACAAATGAGGCCAGGGTCACTGTGGTCCTGACAGATATTTTAGATGGAAACAGAGGGGTTATCTCTCTTTTTGTAGATGATGAGGAAGACCCTTCATATTCAGACTCTGCCTATTACCAACCCGCTAATGAGGGAGACCCGATGACGCCCTTCTATGTGGATACACCTATATCGGGCATATATAACGTCTATTCAGTCCATGTTGATACGGCAGGAAATAGATCTGGATCTAGTGATACCCTATCAATAATTGTCGATCGTGATCTCCCAACAGCAGCGATCACATATGAAGGTGATGGTCTGGTCAGATCGGGAGATGAATCTACACTCGCAACCTTTACATTTTCAGAGGAAATGGACTCTGTGCACGTGCCAACGGTAACTGTAATCTATCCAGGGATAGAAGATCCTCTTTCAGATCAGCCCCTAACTGAGTTAGGCGATGGAGACACAGTCTGGACCTTTGCCATACCACTTAATACTGCTGGGCTTGATTCCATCAATGGTAACATAGAACTCTTGGTAACGGCCAATGATGTGGCCGGTAACGTCATTTCAAATGGTGATATCACTGGCAGGACAGATCTGGTGGTTGACAATGCTGCTCCGACCTTTACCAGTGTCGTTCCAGGTTCAGACTCTTACAGTAATGTACTGAATAATTTTGCGTGGACATTGTCTGAGCCCGTTGACTCCGGTACTGTCGCCTTCAATAATCTTGCAGATGAGACAAGCATCATTGTTACATTGGCAGAACCTGAGAGAGCGGCCGGAGATAGAGAGACAGGTCCCTTATCGCATATGGACAGCATCCTGACCGAGGAAGGCCTCGATGACCTTCCTGAGGGCTTATATGACATGATATTTAAGAGTTTTGATGCTGCAGGCAATACGGGAAGAGATACGATATCAAATTATACTTATGATATAACATCATCCACGGCGACGGTTACTTTTTCTCAATTATTTGCAAGTCCTGGTCAGGTGGACACCATAACCGTGACATTCAATGAGGTAATGAAGGCGACACCGACGATCCAGATAGCATTTCCGAATGAGTTTGATACGCCCATAGACGCAGCAATGACCTTGCCAGATAGTGGGGATGGAACCGTGTGGGTCTATTACTTTGTCGTGCCAGAGGTTACTGACCAGGGTAACGTGACCATTGGTGTGACCGCGGAAGACCTGGCAACAAATCCATTGGCAGCGGAAGACATCTCACAAACTGATGATCTATACATAGACATAACTGACCCGATCGCAACGTTCACCTATGCGAACGTGTCGAACCCTGATCTGACTAACATAGGCATCGGGGGAGATAGTGTTCAGGTCACGGTCTCGATGAATGAGCCACTCTCACCGAGCGACCCCATACCAACGATCAACTATACCTTTGGATGGGGTGATGGTGAAGACGGAACCACAGTTACCGGGGCTGTTCCTGAGTCTACTATAAATGCAGACTCGGTTTGGATATTCAAGATTGCGCTTTCAGATTCCGTTCAAGATGACGGGCACATTAATTTTGAACTTATTGCTCAAGACCGATCAAATAATTCGGTTACATCATTTGTAGATGAGAATATTTTTCTAGTTGATAATCAACCTCCGGTTGCTTTTGAGACGGGATTGATCAGTACACATGGCCTGAACCCGGTTCAGGGATGGATCACTGGTGTCACAGATACGATCGGCGTACAGGTACCCATACAGACATACCAAGAGGATTCCACTCTTTTCTTGGGTGGTTATGTCCAGATACAGTTCTATAACCTTAATCGTGGTACGGCCTGGGTAACGCCTGGTCCAGATGATCCAATAGTTGAATCTGGGCCCACCGAGCAATTCTATAGAAATATAGATTCTCTATATGCTGTGATGGATACGACAACTGGTGTAGACCAATTATTGACAGGTGACTCCCTTGCAGTGAGAGCAAGGATAGTGGACAGACATGGAAACATCACTAATGGTACCACCAGTGGGACGCGTCTTGCATTTGACCCAACGGCTCCATCAAGAGGAGAGGTCTCAGGCGGTAACTTTGTCGAAGGCGATACGCTCTTCTCAAATGATACGGTCAGTGTCCAGTGGACCGCGTTCCAAGAATCAGATGAAGATGAATCAGGGATAGAGCGGTATGAGGTTTCCATTCTCAAGATCGATAGTTTGACCCTTGAGGGTACGTTGATCCATGGCTGGGATACACTTGCACCTGATGTGACAAGTTATACTCAAGGACTATTCCTTGAGCATGATACGAGATATGTTGGATACATAAGGGCGTTTGATGTTGCTGGAAACATCTCAGATACATTGGTGACAGATACTCTATTAAGGTACAACTCAAACCCTGTTATCTTGACCATGGGAAATGCCATCCTGAACGAAGATCTATTTTGGACAGATACGGTACGATTGACCGATCTTGACCTGAATGTCATGCAGGGGGACTCATTTACCTATCAGGCGACAGTAACTAGGGCGGAACCCCAGGAACCGGCAGACACGACCAGTGGCCCTGCTGATTCGGTATTGTTCATCGATTCCGTTGGTGTCTTCACATGGACCCCAACACAGAATGATACAGGCTCATATACAATAGAGATCGTGGCTACTGATGCCTATGGTCTGACAGATACCTATGAACTACCGCTTACGGTAAATGCGGTCAATGATACACCTGTCTTTGTGATCCCAAGTTCAGGCAGCGATCTTTATTATGTACATGAATGGGAAGAGGATCAGGTCGCAGATTCCATACCGGAGCTTGTCCTTAGCAGGTACATAGAAGATGTAGATAATGATATCGCAACAGAGATCACATGGCAGGCCGTTATTCTAGATACATCTCAATTGGATGAGGACTACCCACTAGGTCAGGTGATCGTGGGGCCGAATACCCCTTGGGAGGTCCACGCAAAACTGAATAGGGAATATCTGGGGCTAGATCCACAAATGTCAGCGAATGACATGTCACGCATGTCCCATGAGACCATTCAGTTGATCAATAATACAAGGACGAACCCAACCATCTCTTGCAGCATATGGGTCAAACAATATGAGGGAGTAGATGACTCCGTGGTCGCTACATTCTCCAGTGCGCCTAACTATTATGGTGATAATCACCGGATCATATTCATTGCGCAGGATAATGGTGGCGCAGTTGCAAAGGATACCATACATGCCTCCATAGATGCAAAAAATGATGCTCCGGTAATTGCAAAGGACATGATCGCAGAAGTGGTAGAGGTATGGGAAAACGATTCAATATGGATGGAATTTGGTCAGTATGTAAATGACGTTGATGACACGTCCCTGGTCTTTACCCTAAGTGCTGTGGTAGATGCGGCATTGGGTAATGATGACAAGGTCACCATTTTACCATCGGTCGAGTTTGTAGGTACGCTCGATGATGTGACATTTACCTCCAGTGGCCTTGGTGATTCGGTCTTGTTCGTCCCTGAAAAACTTTTTGATGACCATGTGGACATTCAATTAAAGGTGTCTGATGAAAATGCATCGGACAGCACCATGTTCAGACTGGATGTTAGGCATGTGGACAGGCCAAAGATCGCCGTATCATTACTGCAGCAAAATGCCTTTACAAAATTCTTGCAGGTCATCGTGACAGATACCGCTTCAAAAACGGTTAATCTATCCATGGAGGTTCAGAACCAAGGCATTGCTCTGGACACGGTCGCCGCGCATACGTATTCAGGACATCTAAGTTTTGAAGCGTCAGGAAACTATTCGATAGACATATATGCATCTGCACATGTGGGAGACACAACACTGAGTGAGACATTCTCTCTGGCCGCTGGTAAGGTCGCGAGCCGTTGGCATGGCAGTAGCTATGACGGTCGTTTCTCCATTATTGGTAATCCTGGTGCTTTATCTTATGATCAACCATTCTTAATAGCAGACTCGAGCTTGTTCGAAGAGCATTTCTATGATCGTGCATCCTACGTCCTTGGCAGTGAGAATTTTTATTTCAATACCCCGATTGAGGTCAGGTTTGCAAGTGATAGAGATGACCTTGCGATCTATCGAAGGAAGAACGGTGTGGTCTGGCAGGAACTCCCATCTCTTACCATCGAGAATGAGATCTTCACTCTTTCAGATCAGTCTGGATATTTTAGACTTGGTCCAAAGACCATCATAGTCCCTGAACAGACAAACATCCATCAGAATTATCCGAATCCATTTAATCCGACCACGACCATCACATATGATATTGGACTCCTTGATGGTCTCAGGCAGAATGTTTCCATTAATGTCTATAATCTATTGGGGCAGAACATCACCACTCTAGTAGAAAACAAGGACCAGATCGGTCAGTTCAAGATACAGTGGGATGGCTACGATAAATTTGGCCAGCAAATGGGATCTGGAGTCTACTTCATCCAGTTGACCACAAAGACTGGCATTGTCAAGAACAAGAAAATGATGTTATTAAAATGATGAACTCAAATAAACAAAACTTTGCCGTTTCATTCTTAGCGATCATGACCGTGTTCATGCTCGGTTGTAGGGGAGATGTGGTCCCCTCTGATTCAGACATGTCGAGTTATGGATGGGATTTATATGAGGCAGGTGACTATGTTGAGGCACTTGATTGGTTCACAACAGCCATCAAACAGGATTCATCACACTCTGATGCCTATAATGGTGTTGGTTGGACCATGGGACACTTGCGTCAAGCAGACTCATCCGTATACTATTTCAATAAATATCTAGAAAAGGACTCTACCTCATTCACGGACATACTAGACTTTTATGCTGGATTGAGTTTTGCCTATAACGCGATAGGGAATGATGCCATGGCAAGGGTCTTTGCTCAGACATATTTTTTTGGTAACCAGAATTCAGAGATCGGTGATCCTGACTGGTGTTTCTGCCATAAGACAGACATCAACCAACTTGATGTTCGATTGGTGTTGGCCATATCAGAATATCGTCTTGGTCTTTTTAATAATTCCCAATCTTCCATCAATGCGGCATACTCTTATCTGTCCAAACAATTAAATAGTGGAGAGAGTAACAGTATTGCCACTGATTATTTGGATGTTAATGGGAATGGTGTGTTTGACGGTGGCGATGGGATCTACAATGGTGAATGGCAGGACGCAGGTGCCATTGGAGTCCTTGAGGAAGGTGAGTTGAAATATTTTGATGAATATCCCCTAAACTATGACCTTGAGACGGTCGTAGGTCGGACCTACCTCGCAAACCATCTAGCCTTGCTCCAGGGACATTTTTCAATTAGTAATGGAGAGAATGGATTGAACTGTTCTGACAATGATGGTCAGGGAGGGGGATATTGTCAATAGAGCCAGGCGGCTCAGTCTTATCTCCCAGTTACTCACATGAGGATTGGATAAAAAAAGCTCTCCGCCTTGCCGATAAGGCATTCTCTGAGGGAGAGGTTCCCGTTGGTGCTCTCATTATAAAAGATAATAGGATCATAGGGCAAGGACATAACCAGAAAGAAAGACTTAATGATCCCACTGCCCATGCCGAGATCATAGCCATTACCGCCGCATCCAGTACACTGGATGACTGGAGGCTGGATGGTTGTTCGATCTATGTGACAAAGGAACCCTGTCCCATGTGTGCAGGGGCCATACTTAATGCTAGGCTTAAAAACCTCATATTTGGTGCATATGATGATAAAAAAGGGTGCTGCGGGTCGTTATATCAATTATGTGGAGACAAACGTCTAGACAGCATTACAGGCGTAAAAGGCGGGGTGATGGAAGATCAGTGCTCTGCAATGCTCAAAGAATTCTTTCGCTCTAAGAGGAGTTGACCTTATTTGATCATTCTTGTTTTTGCAATTCAAATGCATCTGCAATGAATGCATTTTTCTTTACCTGTCCCGAGACCTTTGCGATCCGTACTGCATTACAAAAGCCATCCTTGGCATGCGAGTCACCATGATCATCGATCTTGGTACCTTTTACATTATAGGCTTTATCATTGATCTGTATTGCAAGACTACATTTTCTATTTCTCATGCCAAAATTGCACATTCCGCATGATGTCAGAACCAATCCACTGACGCTACCATCATCGTTTATCTTTGTAACAAAATCGCCCATGGGCTTGTCTGCCTTTTTGTTTGTCACATTGCATGAACCGCAACCAGCATGGATCATGCTAAGGGAAAAAGTTAAGGCCAGCATGATCTTTGTAAGATCTTTCATCATTCATATCCTCCTTGAAGATCGTAAAATAAATTGATCTCCGGGTTCATGGTAGTGTAATTATTGTGTTAATCTTGGATCTAAACGATAGAATACAGTAACGAAGACCGTATTCTCTCTTAGATGCTGGGACTGAGATGTGCTTATGATCTCGATCTGATCATTGTCATTGAGCCAATCTTGGATGATCGATTCCATCTCCTCACTCAAGGGAGATAGTCCGCTCTTTACTATTTCAAATACTTTGATCTTCATGTATAATTCTTTCTTCGGTTAAGACCGCATAATCTAACAACTATTTCCTATTCAGAGAGAGTGGTTTGGATCAGTGACTCTATTGTTCCTTGATCGTATCCGCTGGCACTGTATCGTATCGTTCGGTCCTTATCAATGATCACGTGATATGGAACTTGCCCATCCTTGGAAAATTGTTGTTCGATATCACCTTCATTGTCATTCGCTATCAAATAATTTGCGCCAAAGTTTGTCTTCCATGTTTCACATGTGTAAGGATCTCCAATATCCTTTCCTGCGGAGATAATGGTCAGACCCTGTTGATAATACTGTTGGTGTAATGCCTCAAGACTTGAGACGTGCCCCTGGCAGGTCCCTCACCATGACGCAAAAAGGCTCAAAAGGATGACCCTAGAGGTATCTCCATAGTCGTAACCAATGCCTTCATTTGCACAGATATCCAGTGCATCAAATCCTGAAAAGGTATCTCCAACAGATAGTGCATTAGGATTGTTCTGACCTGGGTCATCTGCATTTCCATCTCCTGAACTACAACTAAATGTGATCAAGAGACCACTAAGAAATAAAATTCGTTTCAAAATCATTATCGAATCTCCAAGATATTTAGTTTGAATCTAATATCCAAGATCCATGTTTTTTATTCATTATTTTTTTTAGTTCTTGGATACATCAAGATTAAATGACGGTGAAACAAGATATTTTTCTAGGTTGATCTTGACTTGGCCTAGTAGGTCTTTTGTTTCCTCTAATCTTTGTAAGTAAATGCTTCTTGCAAACCGAAAATTAAGAAGACCATTATGGAATTCATCACTGAAGAAATGCTGCTTTATGACGGCCTTGTCAACATTCTTTTGCTTGTAGATGGCTTTGTTAAAAGGGTAGGTATAGCCAAAGCCTTGTTTGTAGATCGAATCAAGCCAATCACCGTTATTTTTCAGTCTCACGTAATAATGTTCATATATCGATGAGATCTGCCGGTTTAGTTCATCGTTCTTTGATGAATTAAATCTTCCACTTGCCACAGATGTTCGATGGGCAGAGGTCTCACCAAAGAAAGTTGGGCTATAGATCTTGCCTACTAGGTTGGCAATGGCATCGTGATCGTATGGCAGTTCCCCATTCAATATCTTTAGGATCTCTTCCTCGGCTGAAATGACCTCTTTATTTTCGGCAATGACATTCTCAATGATCGCTAGATTGGCATTGACCTCTTCGTAGATGTTCTCATAATCGTCTGTGATGCGGTCATTGAGTTCTTTATCTTCACGATAATCATCGACCCATAGTGATAGGGCAATTCCCAAGAAGACGGCTAAAAATTCGACTCCACCTCTGGCAAGGATGTTCTTCATGTGTAAATCTACCTAATCATCATGCAAACAAAAAACATTGATGATGGTTGAACAATCAATTTCCATGTAGATAATGTGATTAGTTGATCGCGGAGAGAGAGGGATTCGAACCCCCGGTACCCAAAGGGTACACTGCATTTCG
>CAYZJY010000040.1:0-16580 GCA_964478995.1 uncultured bacterium | reverse complement strand
AAAAATGCAATTGAATTCAAGCGCAATATCTTTGATCTTGAGATTGGCGGTGTTTACCGTCATATAGGGCTCTATGGATTTAAGCGCGAATCACTTTTTCATTTTACTATGCTTGGCCCCTCAAAAAGAGAGATGGAATCAAATTTAGAACAGTTGAGGGCATTGGACAATGGCATGAAAATACGGGTGGCAGTTACAAGTTATGATAGTTTCTCAGTTGATACCCAAAGTGATTTGGATAAAGTATCTCGGATAATGGAAAGTTCAAGTGTAGTTTTGAATCAGGATATTGAAAATGAATAAGGCCAGAGAAACTAAATATATCTTTGTTGTAGGGGGAGTGATGTCTGGACTGGGCAAGGGCATTGCTGCATCGTCAATTGGATATCTGCTAAAGCAGGCAGATGTGAATGTCACTATTCTAAAGTTGGATCCTTATCTAAATGTTGATCCAGGTACGATGAATCCTTATCAGCATGGTGAGGTATTTGTCTTAGATGATGGTTCAGAGACTGATCTTGATCTTGGACATTATGAGCGATTCATTGATGTGAACATGACCAAGTACAATAATGCTACATCTGGTCAAATATATAGTACAGTTCTAGATCGAGAGCGAAAAGGTGAGTATTTAGGTGAGACTGTTCAAGTGATACCACATGTAACTGATGAAATCAAGAATCGCATAAGAGCACTTAATTCTCCTAGAAAAAAATATGATGTCATCATCTGCGAGGTCGGGGGCACCGTTGGCGATATTGAAAGTTTGCCTTTTATGGAGGCCATTAGACAATTATCCTTAGAGGTTGGTTATCATAATCATATGATAGTACATGTGACTCTCCTTCCATTTGTAAAGGCAAGCGGTGAATTAAAATCAAAGCCAACTCAACATTCGGTGATGAAGCTTCGCGAAATTGGATTAGCTCCAGACATGATATTATGTAGGTCTGAATATCCAATTGAACAATCTGTCAGAGATAAGATCGCACTTTTTTGCAATGTCAGACCAGATCATGTGATAGAGGGTAGAGATGTCCCAAGCATATATGAGGTACCTCTTGCCATGCATGAACAAAATGCAGGTCAATTGATCAAAGAGCGATTAAAGATTGAAAGATCGCCAAGGTTGCAAGATTTAAAAAGATTTATTCATAATTTTAAACATCCAAAACATGATGTTACGATTGCAATGTGTGGTAAGTATACAGAACTCATTGACTCTTACAAAAGTGTAATGGAGGCCTTCGTACATTCGGGTGTTGAGAATAAAGCAAGGGTAAATGTAAAATGGGTTCAAACAGAAAAGATCAAGGATCAAAAATCTGCAGACACTGCATTTGCAGATGTTAATGGGATATTGATATTGCCTGGTTTTGGTTCTCGTGGAGGCGAAGGTAAAATTAATTCAACTCGATATGCGCGAGAAAATAAAGTTCCTTTTTTAGGAATTTGTCTTGGTCTACAATGTGCAGTTATTGAATTTGCAAGAAACATATGTGGTTTGGATGGTGCAAATTCTACTGAATTTGATAAAAAGACTAGGTATCCTGTTATTGATCTCATGGAATCTCAAAGAGCCATTAAAATAAAAGGTGGTACGATGCGTCTTGGTGCGTATGACTGTGAGTTACAAATCGGGACAAAGACCTTTGCAGCATATCGTAAAAAGAAAATTTCTGAAAGACACCGCCATAGGTATGAGGTTAATAATAGATATAGAAAAAAATTAGAGGAGAATGGTTTAATATTCTCAGGTGTAAATAAAGATCTCGGAGTTGTTGAGGCGATTGAGATAAAAAATCATCCGTGGTTTGTTGCGAGTCAATTTCACCCAGAATTAAAAAGTAGGGTAAATAAGGCTCACCCGCTTTTTAGAGAATTCATCAAGGCTTCAGTTAAAGGTTTAAAATGAAAACAGTTTCCATAAACGATGTTATCTTCGGGCAAAATGATTTAGGTCTTGTTTTAGGGCCATGTGTAATAGAGAGTAGTGATCATTGTTTGAAGATGGCTAAGGCAATAAAAGAGATTGCTGAACGTGTAGACTTAAAAGTGATCTTCAAAAGTTCTTTTGACAAGGCCAACCGATCTTCTGTTTCTTCTTTTAGAGGGCCTGGGATGGATGAAGGATTAAAAATTCTTCAAAAAGTAAGATCAGAAATAGGTATTCCTGTGTTAACGGACATCCATCTTCCTGAACAAGCCAGCCCAGTCTCTGAGGTTGTTGATGTCCTACAAATCCCTGCATTTTTATGTAGGCAGTCAGACCTTCTAATGGCTGCGGCCAAGACCAATAAACCGGTCAATGTAAAAAAAGGACAATTTTTAGCACCATGGGATATGGAAAATGTAATAGTCAAACTAATAGAGTATGGTTCTAAAGATATCCTGCTTACAGATAGGGGGACACAGTTTGGCTATAATAATCTTATTGCGGACATGAGGTCAATTCCACTGATGAAAGAATTTGGCCATCCTGTTATTTTTGATGCGACTCATAGTGCTCAGTTGCCTGGAGGAGATGGTCATACAACTGGTGGCATGCGTGCCATGATACCAACATTAGCACTGTCTGCTGTTGCTGCAGGTTGCAATGGAATATTCATGGAAGTGCATGATAGTGTAAATGATGCAAGATCGGATGCATCAACACAGTGGCCTCTTAATGAACTAGAAGAACTTCTTATATCACTTAGGAAGATAAGAGATGTAGTACTTTAATTATGGACATAAAAAACATAAAAATGATTATTTCTGATGTAGATGGTGTGTGGACTGATGGGGGTTTTTATAAAGGAACTAATGGTATTGAATTAAAGAAGTTTTCTGTTTTTGATGGTGTAGGCGTTGCGATGGCAAGAGCAGCAGATATAAAAATAGCATTAATCTCAGGAAGATATTCCCCTGCTACAGAGCATAGAGCAAAGGAACTAGGTATTGAGGATGTTTACAATGGCTCTCTTAATAAATTGCCAGTCTATGAAGAGTTGAAATCAAAATATGGTTTTGATGATTCCAATATTGCATATATTGGTGATGATCTTATTGATATTCCTGTAATGAATAAGGTAGCTGTTCCTATTGCGGTTGCTAATGCTACCTCAGACGTAAAGAAGGTAGCCTTACATGTAACACAACTTTCAGGCGGAGAAGGTGCATTTCGTGAGGCTGTCTCTTGGATAATTTCAGAACAAGGGCGCACTGAACAAGTTTTCAAGGTCATGCAAGAACGAATAACTACTAGTTAGTCTTGTGTCTCGGATATTTATTATAATGATGACATTATTATCATCCTGTGCAAAACAATCCATTGATGATTTGCCTTCAAGAGAAGGAATGCCCGATCAAGAGAGTTGGGGTGTAAATATTATTTTGACAGACCAAGGGCATATAAGGGCAAAGGTAAGAGCGGGCCATCTTGAAAAATATAACGAAAGAGAATTCATTATATTAGACAGCAACGTCACCGTAGACTTTTTTGACCCCAACGAACAGCATACATCCATACTGACCTCAAACATGGCTGAGGTCAATCAGAGTTCCAATGATATGAAAGCCATTGGAGATGTAGTAGCGGTATCAGATAGTGGCATTACTCTTTATTCAGAGACTTTGATTTGGGAATCAAAGGGCGAGAAACTCCACACAAAAGATAGGATAATGATCACAACTTTAGAAAATGATACTTTATATGGAGTTGGATTCGAATCTGATTCTGATCTAAAAAATTGGAAAATCATCGATCCCTCAGGAGTAACTGGACGAGATTTTAAATGAGAGAAAGACACAATACTCTCAGTGCGAAAGGTTTGCACAAACAGTATGGCAAGCGAATGGTTGTGAAAGAAGTTGATGTTTCCTTAGATCGTGGTGAGATTGTTGGTCTATTAGGTCCAAATGGTGCAGGAAAGACCACCTCATTTTACATGATAACAGGTATGATAAAACCTACCATGGGGGATGTTTTTTTAGATGATTCTAATATTACCAATGATGCCATGTATAAAAGAGCTCGTAAGGGTATTGGCTACCTGGCACAAGAGCCATCAATATTTGGCAAATTAACTGTTGAGGATAATTTAAAATTGGTTCTTGAAATGCGCACTGATCTCACAAAAAATGATCTATTAACAAAAATGAAATCTCTATTAGAAGATTTATCTGTTTTTCATCTAGCTAAAAACAAGGGCAATACTCTATCTGGAGGGGAGCGTCGTAGAGTGGAGATTGCTAGATGTCTTTGCATGGATCCAGATTTTATTTTATTAGATGAACCATTCGCTGGTGTTGATCCCATAGCAGTTGAAGAGATACAGGGTATTGTACATTCGCTAAAGAAGAAAGAGATAGGCGTACTCATAACTGACCATAACGTCAGGGAAACGTTGTCTATTACGGATCGATCCTATCTCTTGTTTGATGGACAGATTTTAAAATCTGGTACTTCTGAGTTCTTGGCCAATGATGAAGAGGCAAGGCGCTTATATCTAGGTGAAAAATTTAGGCTTGATTGATGGCTACAACATTAAAACAGATTCAGTCACAAAAACAAAAACTTGCACCTAGGCAAGTATTACAGGCTCGCTTGCTACAGTTAAATACTTTAAATCTGGAGCAAGCCATAATCGAAGAGTTAGAACAAAATCCCCTTTTAGAGCAGGTTGAACCTGATGATGTTCAAGCAAATGAGGAAAAAGATGAGACCCCAATTGATGACATCGATGTTTCGATGGAGGATATGTATAGCGATGAATCAACATATTATCTGTCTGAGCAGAAAAATGAAATGCCATTGCCAGAACGCCATACTTTACTTGAAGATTTGATCGATCAGCTTAAAGATTTGAATCTCAATGAACATGAGCGAGAGATTGCTGAAGAGATTATTTGGAATACCAATGAAAAAGGATATTTGGATACAGATTTGGTTCTTATTGCAGATCGGTTTGAATTATTAGAGGAAGAGCTAGAGCCAACCTTATATAAGGTCCAAAGACTAGACCCTAAAGGAATTGCATCTAGAAATTTAGAAGAATGTTTAATGATACAGTTGGAAGATGAACCAACCTCCTTATCACATAGAATCATAAATAACCATTTTGATGATTTTATGCATAAACGGTATGATAAGATCCAAGACAAACTAGACTGTACCAATGATGAATTACATGATGCGGTCGAGCATATCGCACATTTAAATCCACACCCAGGAGAGGGCTATCTTGATAAATTTCAAACGGTATTACCTGATGTAATTATTAGAGAAGATGGTGATGATTGGGTAATCACAACAAATGATGGTGGAGTCCCTGAACTCAGAATTAGTCAAGCATATGAATTGCAAATGAATGACAATTCTCTTAAAAGAGAGGCAAAAAGATTCATAAAAGATAAAATGGATCTTGCCAACTGGTTTATTGAAGCGATACAACAGCGAAGATTGACCATGGTAAATGTAATGAGGGCCATTATCCATTTTCAGCCAGAATGGTTTTCAGGCAACATAGACTATTTGCGGCCACTTAAACTTCAAGATGTGGCTGACACGATCAAGATGGATATTTCCACGATCAGCCGTTCGACAAGAGGGAAATATGTTGATACTCCTTATGGTATTTTTGAGTTAAAGCATTTTTTTACTGATTCAATAGAATTAAAAGATGGTAGAATCTTGGGAACATTTGTTATCAAGAGAGCCTTAGAAAGAATTATAAACAATGAAGATAAACAATCTCCTCTCAATGATGATGCTCTTGTCAATGAGTTGGCTCAAGATGGGTATACATTGGCAAGAAGAACTGTAGCAAAGTATCGTGACCAAATGGGATATCCAGTCGCAAGATTAAGAAAGGAGATATAAAAGGAGTAATTATGGCAACTCGCAGAATAATAATTGGGGATCAAGAGGTTGAGATTCCTGATTTTAATTTTAAGATAACACCTGTTCTTATTGGAATATTGGTTGTATGGTTATTGACAGGTATTTATGTTGTTGGTCCAGATGAGGTAGGTGTGATTCGTACTTTTGGTGAACTCACTAGGGTTACTCAGTCTGGATTAAATTGGAAATTTCCATCACCAATAGAGACTGCAAACACGCCAAAAGTAACTGAGGTCAAACGAATTGAGATTGGATTTCGAAGTCTGAAAAATGGCCAATATAGGACTGTTGAAAAAGAAAGTCTCATGCTCACTGGGGATGAAAATATTGTAGATGCTGAGATGATCGTGCAATACAAAATCAAAGATCCCGTATCGTATCTGTTTAAAATTGTTGCACCAGAATTAACAGTACGTGAGGCGTCAGAGGCTAGTTTGAGGACTGTAGTTGGTAGGAATAAAATTGATGAAACTCTTACTACTGGAAAATTTACAATTCAAGAAGAGACAAAACTTCAATTACAATCCATTCTAGATAAATATGAGTCTGGTATTCATGTTGTTGCAGTACAATTACAGGATGTTTCGCCACCAAAAGAAGTGATAGGTGCATTTAAGGATGTTGCTTCGGCAAAAGAAGATAAGAATAGAATGATCAATCAGGCAGAGGGATACAGGAATGATATTATACCAAAAGCAAGGGGTGAGGCAGAGGCAATGATAAGAGATGCAGAGGGTTTTAAAGAGTCAAGGATCAAGCGCGCTGAGGGTGATGCCGTAAAATTTACAACAATCTTAAAAGAATACAATAAAGCCAAGAGTATTACAGAAAAACGATTATATCTTGAGACTATGGAAAAAGTACTTCCAGGCGTAGAAAAAATAATTGTACCAGATAAAAATAGTGGAAACATGTTAAATCTATTGAACTTAAATCCAGGTAAAGAAAAAGGAGGCAAAAAATGATGAAAAAATTATCACTATTAATTCTTGGAATAGTTGCACTTTTTGCTCTATCAACTATTATAATTGTCGATGAAACAGAACAAATTGTAATTCTCCAATTCGGGAAGCCTGTTCGAACAATCAAAGATCCTGGTTTGAACTGGAAATTACCAGCGCCATTTCAAACTTCTAACTCGTTTGAAAAAAGGCTTTTAGAATATGATGTTCCACCAGAAGAGATATTAAGTCGAGATAAAAAGTCACTAATTATTGATAATTATGTTAGATGGCGTATTACTAATCCGCTTCTTTTCCTTCAAACAGTAAAGGCGGTTCCAACTGCAAAGACACGTTTGGATGATATTGTCTACTCTGAACTAAGGCAGGAATTAGGGACTCATGACATGGTTGAGATCATAACTGAAAACAGGGAATTGATCATGGATAAAGTAACCATTGCTAGTAATGAAGAAACTAGTAAATATGGTATCGAGGTAATTGATGTTAGGATCAAGAGAGTGGATCTTCCACAAGAGAATGAATCATCTATATATGCGAGGATGGAGGCAGAACGAAAGCGTCAAGCAAATAAATTCAGATCCGAAGGAGAAGAAGAAGCACAAAAGATCCGAGCAGCAACTGATAGAGACAAAACGGTTATCCTTGCAGATGCCTATAAAAAAGCCCAAGAAATACGTGGAGAGGGGGAGGCCAAGGCTCTTGACATATATGCTGCATCATTCTCAAAATCACCAGATTTTTATGAATTTATTCGTACCCTAGAGACCTATGAGAAAGTTATTGATAACAAAACTACATTGGTATTGCCTGGTGACTCAAAACTTTTAAAAGAACTAACTGAGTAATTATGACCATGAAAGGTCAAATACGTGCAACCACCATAATAGGGGTGAGGCATAAGAGGAAGGTCGCCATGGCTGGTGATGGCCAGGTTACTTTTGGAGATATGGCATTCAAGCAAAAGGCAGTAAAGGTACGGGAATTTAAAGTTGCCAAACAT
The DNA here is from genome assembly GCA_964478995.1 of uncultured bacterium. Taxonomy (GTDB): domain Bacteria; phylum Fidelibacterota; class Marinisomatia; order Marinisomatales; family UBA1611; genus NZWG01. The sequence continues at coordinate 8,731 of CAYZJY010000040.1, read as the reverse complement.
AAGGTTTTAGGTGGTTTCGCAGGTGCTGCAGCGGATGCACTTACACTTTTTGAGAAATTTGAACAAAAACTTGAACAATATGAAGGCGATTTGACCAGAGCGACCGTTGAACTTGCAAAAGACTGGCGTATGGATAAAATGCTACGTCATTTAGATGCAATGTTAGTTGTCATGAATACGAAAAGTAGTTTCATAATTGCTGGTGATGGAAATGTGATCGAGCCTGATGGTAATATAGTAGCGATTGGCTCAGGTGGTGGTTTTGCCCAAGCGGCGGCAACCGCACTAATGGCTCAAACCCAACTATCTGCAAAAATGATTGCTGCTGAATCAATCAAAATAGCAGCCGATCTTTGTATTTATACGAATGATTCGATCTCTGTATTGGAGATATAATGAAACCATTGACCCCAAGGCAGGTAGTTAAAGAATTAGATCGTTACATAGTAGGTCAAACAAATGCAAAAAAAGCAGTAGCAATCGCCCTAAGAAATCGTTGGCGTAGGCAACAGGTTGAGGGAAAATTGAAAGATGAGATCATGCCAAACAATATCATAATGATAGGCTCTACTGGCATAGGAAAGACTGAAATAGCTAGGAGGCTTGCTGCTCTGGCCCATGCACCCTTCATTAAGGTAGAAGCAAGCAAGTTTACTGAAGTTGGTTATGTTGGTAGAGATGTTGAATCCATTGTTAGAGATCTAATGGACACTTCAGTTGCTTTAGTCGAACGTGAAAAATATGATGAAGTAATGGAACTTGCCGAACATCTTGCTAATGAACGAATACTAGACATTCTTTATCCAAATGATAAAAAAGATGATCCAAAACAGGAGAAGGAATTAAAATTACGCCATGGTAGAACTCGTCAAAGGATTCGAAAAAAATTGGAAAAGGGTGAGTTTGAAGATAAAATGATTGAAGTTGAAGTTACTGATGAACCATCAATTGGCATGCAGGTTTTTGGTCCCATGGGAATGGAAGACATAGGCATGAACATAAAAGACATGATATCAGGCTCACTACCAAAGAATAAAAGATCAAAGAAGATGACGGTCATTGAGGCACGTGAGGTACTTACTGAAAATGAAGCCTCAAAATTAATAGATCAGGATGAGGTAATTCGCATAGCCAAGGAACGTACAGAGAATAATGGCATTGTGTTTTTAGATGAGATTGATAAAGTCGTTGGTAATAATGGGGGTAGCGGTCCAGATGTAAGTCGTGAAGGTGTTCAGAGAGACCTGCTCCCAATTGTCGAAGGTAGTAATGTCAATACAAAGTATGGCGTTATTGCAACTGACCACATACTTTTTATTGCAGCAGGTGCATTCCATGTAAGCGTTCCATCTGACATGATCCCTGAATTACAAGGGAGATTTCCAATTCGGGTTGAATTAGAAAAATTAAGCACTAATGATTTTGTTAAAATATTAACTCATCCTCGGTCGGCATTAATAAAACAATATACTGCACTGCTCAGTGCAGAAAATGTTGAATTAGAATTCAATAATGCTGCAATCCGTGCCGTTGCCAAGATTGCATCTGATGTAAACGCAAAAATGGAGAACATAGGAGCACGACGATTACATACCATAATGACAACATTACTTGAAAAACCTCTCTTTGAACAACCGAAGAGAGGAGAAAAAAAAATAAAGATTACGGCCAAAATAGTAAATGAATCACTTGATGGTATTTTAGAAGATCAAGATTTAAGCCGTTACGTACTGTAAAGGAGAGGCATGCCTAAGCATTTTCTACATATTTCTGATTATAATGCAGATCAAATATGGGAGATTCTAGATCTTGCAAAAAAACTGAAGATAAAATTTCGGAATAAAGAAAATTATAAACCATTTCAAGATAGATCCCTTGCGATGATATTTGCAAAACCCTCTGCAAGAACCAGAATATCATTTGAAACTGGATTTGAATGGATGGGAGGTCATGCACTTTTTTTAGGTCCGAATGATATTGGAATAGGAAAACGTGAGGCAATTAAAGATATATCCAGATTATTAAGCAGATATAATGATATTGTCATGGCGAGGCTATTTGACCATGACCATATTCTTGAGTTAGCCAAATATTCAGAGATTCCGATAATCAATGGGCTTACTGATTACAATCATCCGTGCCAGATCATCGCTGACATACTGACCGTATGGGAGCATCGAGGTAATCTTGAAAATGTAAAGATCTGTTATATGGGAGATGGAAATAATATCGTTCATTCTTGGTTACAATTAGCAACTAGATTTCAAATGCATTTTATTTGTTGTGGCCCAAAAGGATATGAGCCTGATGAAAAAACAGTAAAGATGGTTGAAGATTCAGGTATATCATCATACGAATTATCCCATGAACCATCCTCAGCAGTAAGAAATGCTGATGTTATTTATACAGATGTATGGGCATCAATGGGTCAAAAAGAGGAAGCGGAAGAAAGAGAAAGGGTCTTTGCGCCATATCAGGTAAATGAATCGCTATTAAATGATGCTGGAAAAGACACCCTCTTCATGCACTGCCTACCTGCAGAAAGAGGAAGAGAGGTTACTGATGGTGTTATGGAATCAAATAATTCAATTGTATTTGATCAGGCTGAGAACAGGATGCATGCCCAAAATGCCATTATGCTCTATCTTACAGGAAAAGCATCTTGAAATTTTTTTTTAATAGATAAGAACTGACCATTATGGCGCTAGCCATCTGTACTTAATTTTTTCATTAAAATCAAATTCTACTCTTTTATGCCCCTTATGATCTAGGTGTAACCAATCTAATCTTTTCATTGTTATTTGTACTCTGCAAAAACGAGAATATCCCAAACTATCATCATCATCATCAATCTCTTGTGCAGTTTTATTTATAATGTTTGGTTTGAATTCATTAATGACCTCTGATGGGGCATATGGTCCCATATAACAGAGTTTGCTTTCAGGTCTCATGGAGTCCCAAATTTCTTTAGTAGATTGAACATCTTTTTCTATTCTACCAACACCATGGATTCTTAGTTGCACCTTTCTTGATCGATCATAGAAAAGTGCACAAACCTCTTTATTGTTTTTGATATCTAATAATTTTTTGCTTCTTTTATCTGTATTGAACCAAATGGATGGTTCATCTTCACTAAAATTTCGCAAAATTACAGTCCTAGATTCAGGACTGTTTCCTCGATTAGTTGATAGTACAAATGAGTGGAAATCATGTTTTGCAGTCATTATCCCCTCTTTAATATTTGCCCACTCAATTTCTAAAATATTTAATGGGTCTAACATTTAATACTCGTTGATTTTTTATTATATTTTTTTTGACATTTGGTACATACATATGTTCCTCTTCCTGCAACTTTTAATTTTATTATCATGGAATTGCATCTAAAACATGATTGATTATTCTTTCCATAGATGCTGAGATCATTTGCATATTTTCCAGACTCACCATTAACTGAAAAATCAATGATGGTAGTTCCTTTTTTTAATATGGCATTGCGTAGGGTGGATTGAATATTTTCATGTAGAATACTGATCTTTGTAACTGGTATTGAACTCGATATGGAATTCGGATGAATACCACTTTTCCAGAGACTTTCATCAACATAGATATTCCCAAGACCAGATAGAAATGATTGGTCAAGTAAAAGCGCCTTGATATTTCTATTTCTACTTTTTATCATTCCCTTAAATAATCCAACCGTAAAATCCTTATCAAGAGGTTCTGGACCGTGTCTTGAATCAATTATCTTCAGGTCATCATATAAATAGATCCTACCAAATTTTCTGACATCTTCAAATATGAGTGATTCGTTATCATCAAACTCTAGAACAGCCCTTGCATATTTTGGATAAGTTGATTTCTTAGAAACATATAGTTTTCCTGTCATTCTTAGGTGTACAGCAATAATCTTATCAGTGAGTTCTATTATAATAAATTTTGCTCTACGGTAGACATCGATTATTTCGTTATTATTATTTTTTCCATCAATATCATCTTCATTGAAATTATGCAATGTCTTTTCCCAGATAGGTTTTACGGTCATTAGTCGTTTCCCAATGATCATTGGTCGAATATGATTTACAACAGTTTGTACTTCTGGTAATTCAGGCATGCTTTGTCTTGTCTAAGAGGTTATTTTCTCCCCTCCATATTTTAATGACAAAAAAAGTTCCTAAGAATGCACAGAGGTAATGTGCAGAGGTAAAGATAACCGCACTATTTATAGAATGATCTTCTATTAGCCAACCTGCAACAAGAGCACTTAGGATCACCATTGAACGAGTATAGACACCAAAGATAGTTTGAACTCTCCCCATGATATTATTTGGAATATTCTCCATGAAAATTGTTCTGATTATGATTCTAGCAGCATTATTATGGAGCCCCATGCCTGAAAATGCAATTGCAGCCAAGTAAATAGTAGGCATCATTGGAGCAATGAAACACATTAAACCTGCCATTAGATAGCAAAGGATCAGATACCGGCTCCTCCCCATCTTTTGAGTAAAATAGCCTACCAAAACCGTAGAAAAAAGTGCGCCTATTCCATAGAGCCCATCCATCAATCCATATCCCCATGTTCCTTTTGAAAAAATATCCTTTGATATTGTAATTGTTAAAACAGACAATGACCCCCATATTGCAACATCAGATAATATGGTGGTAAGCCCCAATGTCAAAATATTCAACTTCCCTTGAAGAAAAGAGAATCCCTTTCCTATGGATTTGAACATGTTTTCATTATCAACTTTAATGGTTCTATTGGAAAATGGGGCAAGAGAGATCAATATGCCTGATACAAAATATGTTCCCACGTTAGCCCATAGTGCAATCAGAGGGTCAAACAAATGAACAATGAATCCTCCTAAACCTGCTCCTACAATTGAGCCTACCTGGTAGCTAGCTGACAAGAGTTTATTTGCATCAAAATATTCTTTTTCTGTCACTATTTCTTGTACAAAGGCCTGGGCCGTTGGCCAGAACAATGAGTTCCCTAGTCCCATCATGATGACCACAGGATATAGCATCCATAATGAGAAATCATGGTTGGACATTACTATCAAAAATGTAATGACAACTAACATTCGAAAAAGATCAAGGTAAACCAATAGCCATTTTCTATTCACCCTATCAATTATTACTCCAGCGAATAGAGCAAGTACTAGCCCAGGTGCAGTTGCAGAGGCCATGATCTTACCTAATGCATATTCTGAACCTGTCTTTTCAAGGACCATCCAACTAATTGCAATAAGATTGAATCCAAATCCAATCAAAGACATAATATTTCCTAAAAAGAATAATATAAATGTGTGATTTTTTAATAATTTTTTCATATTAGATCTAACTAAGAAGGGAGACCATGTATAAGGAGAGATATATAATACCAAAAAGTAATAGGATGGGTATTGTCCACTTCAATAGAGTAATGGTGAAATAAACAATGGTGGTTTTAATTTGTTTACCAAATTTCAATGGATCTCTCTTCATAATTTATTATGTAATTCAAATTAATTCTTCCATTCAACCGAATATTACAAATCTCAGCATATCCAAATTTGGATTGGAAGTCATAAATCTTTAATCTTGCGTTAGGCATGCGCCAAAAAAATTAATATTAATAGATCAGGATTTTTAAATAGATTAAATCTCATATGCTAGAACTTCCACTATTCCCACTTAATCTCATTTTATTGCCATACGAATATTTGCCACTTCATATCTTTGAACCAAGATACAAGAAGATGATAAAGAATGCCATTGATAATAACGCTCCATTTGGAATCATTTTAAGCCAAGGTGATGGTGTGTTTTCCAAAGGAGTAAAGGTTTGCGTAACTGAAGTTTTCAAAGAATATAATAATGGTGAGTATGATATTTTGGTCAAGGGCCAAGAATTATTTGAAGTGATGGGCACAGAAATGGATGGTGATACAGTTATTGGAAAAATTGAATATGTTCCGATCGAAGCGAGTTCAGAGGATTTACATTTCCAAAAATTCCAAGATTCTTATTTAAAGGTTTTAATGAAATTTGGTGTCGATCAAGATTTGAATATCCATATGAACAAAAAAATATCATATGAGTTTCTACAGGGTCTTCAATTACCCCTTCCTTTGAAAAAAGAACTTATTAAAATTGATAATGAAACTGACCGTCTTATATTCATCAATAATATCTTTCATAATATTTTAAAGGCTGAAACCGAATACTCTAATATTAATATGCCAAAAGCCTAGATAGGTATAATCAGAAAATCTGCTTCTTGTGTTCGTATTATATGTAATATCCCTAGAATATGAAGGTTTATTTGATCTGGTTATCTGGCGTTATTATATGGAATTTTGGACTGCCTAATGTTTCGCCTATCGCTGATGTGATCGCTGCGATGATTCTAGCCTTTTTTAGTCAATATTTAAAACATTCCTTAAAAATAAATTAATTTAAATTTTTCATAATGAATAAAGACCAAAATTATTGGAAAGAGAACATTTCCCTTATCATTAGATGCCTTACCATTTGGTTCATGTCATCCTATGTCTTCAGTATTATATTAGTTGATCAGTTAAATACCATAAGGCTTGGTGGATATAAACTTGGATTTTGGTTTGCCCAACAAGGCTCGATCTATGTTTTTGTGATTCTCATATTTTATTACGCATATAAGATCGGTGATATTGATAATAAATACGGTACCAATGATTCATAGGGTTACTTAACTAGATCATGGAACTTCAAACCCTCACTTTCTTGATCGTAGGTTTGACCTTCGCCATTTACATAGGAATAGCATTCTGGGCAAGGGCAAGCAGCACAGATGAGTTTTACGTAGCAGGGGGCGACATACACCCAGTTGCAAATGGAATGGCAACAGCGGCTGATTGGATGTCTGCTGCATCATTTATTTCCATGGCTGGTTTGATAGCATTTTTTGGATATGGAGGTTCGGTCTTTTTGATGGGTTGGACAGGAGGATATGTTTTACTCGCTCTTCTCTTGGCACCATACTTAAGAAAACATGGAAGTTTCACTGTCCCCGGATTTATCAGTGACCGATATTATTCAAAGACGGCAAGAGTTGTCGCTGTAGTCTGCCTGATCATTGCCTCTGTTACATATGTAATTGGACAGATGAAAGGCATTGGTGTCGCATTTTCTAGGTTTTTAGAGGTTGATTATGATCAAGGGCTAACTATTGGTATGGTAATTGTATTTATCTATGCTGTGATGGGAGGCATGAAAGGCATAACCTATACACAGATCGCTCAATATGTTATAATGATCATTGCATATACCATACCCGCAATATTTATTTCATTCATGCTCACAGGAAACCCAATACCTCAAATTGGACTTGGTGGCACTATGGAAGATGGTACTTTTCTTCTAGATAAATTAGACCAGATCATGACAGAACTTGGGTTTAAGGAATATACCACCAACAAACGTTTAAGTTTGTTAAACATGTTTTTTTATACATTGTCATTAATGATTGGAACTGCTGGACTACCTCATGTCATAATGCGTTTTTTTACTGTGCCTTCTGTCAAGGCTGCAAGGTCATCTGCTGGATGGGCGCTTGTTTTCATAGCCATTTTATATACCACTGCTCCAGCAGTTGCAGCGATGGCAAGATTAAACCTTATTGTCACGATTGACCAGCCAGAAGAGGATAAAAACCTCGCATATGTTGACAGACCCTCATGGTTCAGTAACTGGGAAAAGACAGGACTATTAAAATTTGAAGATAAGAATAGTGATGGTCTTATTCAGTATACAGGCGGTGATGATAATGAAATGGTAAAAGTAGATAGAGATATCATGGTTCTAGCGAATCCTGAGATAGCGGGTCTTCCCAACTGGGTAATAGCCTTGGTTGCTGCAGGAGGACTTGCTGCTGCACTTTCCACTGCTGCAGGTTTATTGCTTGCAATCTCATCTTCTATTTCACGTGATCTTTTAAAAGGAGTTTTCAGACCTGACATATCAGAAAAGGAAGAATTGAGAGCAAGTCGTGTTGCAATGGCAGTGTCAATTGCAGTGGCCGGTTATTTTGGATTTAATCCACCAGATTTTGCTGCCGGGACCGTTGCACTAGCCTTTGGACTGGCTGCGTCATCGATCTTCCCCGCATTGATGATGGGCATCTTCTCTAATAAAATGAATAAGGAAGGTGCAATCGCGGGAATGCTAGCAGGCATAGGGATAACGCTATTATATGTTTTCCAGCATAAAGGCATAATGTTCATACAATCAACGTCCTTCCTAGGTGGGATGGAGCCTAACTGGTTCTTTGGTATTGAGCCTAACGCGTTTGGAGCGATCGGTGCAGTTGTAAACTTTGTTGTTGCTTACTTTGTATCAAATAGTTATTCTGAAGCACCACCCAAGGTAAAAGAAATGATTGAAAATATTAGACGCCCAGATCAATAATCCATTTCCATTCCACCACCACCCATTCCACCTGAACGGCCGGAAAAGTTTCCTCTACTCCATTTCTTTTTTTGTTGCTTACCAAAATTATAGTTTAATACTATGGAAGTATTTCGTTTTTGTCTCTGGCGTTCTGCATACATGTTTTGTGTATAGGTAACACCATTTATGTCTGTTATATCGTATGATGTATCTATGATGAATTTTCCGGTGTCAAAAAGGTCATTTACTTTGAATGTAACTGACAAACGATTATTAAGAAATGATTTCTGGATTCCAAGATTAACACGATAATTACTTG